>JBMUAP010000390.1:0-3726 GCA_049454155.1 Blastocatellia bacterium | reverse complement strand
ATCTCATGGATCCCCCATTTTTTCACCCCAACCCACACGAAAGTCCGAAGCCCCAAATATAGTTCCCAGTCGCGGTGGTGGTGGTTGTGTTGACAACATTGGTGCGTATTTCGGTAATCGTTACGGTTGCACCGGCCGCGACAGCGCCCGACGAATCCGTGATTGTCCCGAGCAGTGACCCCTTGACTGCTTGGGCATGACTGATCACCACCAGCAGAAGTAACGCAGTTGGTACCCCAGAAAATCGAAAAAGTTAGGCAATCATTTACCCACCTTTTTTTCGTTGATAGTGTTGAAGACAATTACCAGGAAGTAATTGCTCGTTGTCTCAGTCAAGATCAGGCGAAGAGAGGTCCGTACGCGACCAAGTAATCCCCACCGGTTAGCACAATTTCTGATTTGATTTATTGAAACAGGCTTCTGTGTTCTGCGCGGGATCTTGTCAAAGATCCCTGCGGGGTGCAATGACAGCACACCCTTGTGGAAAAGGATGACCTTTTCCGAATCTCATCCGGTATCTGAACCTGCCTGGAACTTACCAGAAAAACTGTCCGAAGAGTTGAGAACTGTTCTTGGGCACGAAATGCCGTTTGCGGATGACTTTCCGCTCTGGCACACCACCTTCTGGGTGCATGCATCTTGTCCGGCACCTTGCCTGACGAGGCGGCGAGGACTTTGAGAGGAGGACTCCCCTCGTCGCCAAGCAAGACTTGAGGTCTCCATCGAGTCTGATCCGTCAGACCCGCTTTCGACTCTTCCATTTTGAGGCCAACATCTTTGTGGTCCATGCCTTGGACGCTTTGGAGGACGCCCAGACAGAACGGCCTCTCGTCAATCCCTTGGCTAAACTTGGTGGGAATATCTCACAGTTCATCCGATTTTTCATCTTTTTCCCAACAAAGTTGGTCGGTTCAAGGAGAGTCGTTAAAGAAAAGATGAGTCTGAGTTAAAGGAAACTTGAGATCGACCCTGTAGGATGCAGCTTGTTAGGTGCCTAGTCCTGTGTCTCTGAGCAGGGGAAGGGCTTCCGCCTGGAAGCCCTTCCCCTCCCTTTTTCCACACTGTTTCCCGATTCTCCCTGTGAGTATTCCTCTTTTTTTGTGTAGGGGATTCCCCACAACCTCCAGTCACCCACGTCTCCATCGAACAAAACAGACTTAGCAGAAATTTAGGACATCCCTGAGCTTGCCCTGACATTCCCCCGGTAAGCTTTCGCCTTTCAGGAGAGAGTGGAGACGGCAGAGAGCCCGTATGACGTCCAGAAAGGAAGGGGAAGCATGGGAGAGAAGAAGACGCGGATCCACACCAATCCGACGGAGCCGATGAGAGAGAGTCGCATCTGCTCAGCGGCCTCGCTTCACTGTCACACCCATTTCTCGAAGGAGATGCTCTCCTTCATCCCTTTCTATGCGAGTCAAACCCCGATTTTAGCTGGGTACTTCGAGCAGGCAATGAAGCGGTACCGTCACATCCACCAGCGGGAGATGGACTTTGGGCAAGCCTACTGGACGCCACCGGTGACGCCACAGCAGGTGATCCAGGAGGAGGCGCGACAGATCGAGGAGGTGTTGGGAGTACCCGCGCTCGTCTCGATCACGGATCACGATGAGATCGAGGCGGGGCTCCGCCTTCGCGTGCTGGAGGGTCTTTCGTCCTCCCCGATCTCGCTTGAATGGACGGTTCCGTACCGACACGGTTTTTTCCATTTGGGGATTCACAACTTGCCGGTGGCAGAGGCACGGGAACAGGAAGCGGCCCTGATGTCCTACACCCGGCGGGATCCGGAGGCGGCGTCGTTGACCGATCTTCTCGCGATGCTCAACCAGAACGCAGGGACGCTGATCGTCCTCAACCACCCATTGTGGGATATCGAACTGATCGGGGAGGCGGAACATCGGCGGTGCTTGCGCCTCTTTTTGGAAGAGCATGCGCAGTGGCTGCACGCCCTCGAGATCAATGGGTTTCGGAAGTGGCCGGAGAATCAGGAGACGATCCAGCTGGCCAGCGATCTGGGCTTGCCGGTTGTTTCGGGGGGAGACCGGCACGGTTGCCAGCCCAACACGGTCCTCAACCTGACGCGGGCGACAAGCTTCGAGGAGCTGGTGGCCGAGGTGCGCGACGACGGCCACAGTGAGGTGCTGCTGCTGCCGGGCTATCAGGAATCGATGGTCATGCGAATCTTGGAATCGGTCGCGGAGGTGATCCGGACATACCCGGATCATCCGTTGAACAAGCAGCGATGGAGTGATCGGATCTACTTCAACCTGGAGGGGAGGGAGGCACAACCCCTCTCGCATTACTGGCCGAATGGGGGGCCGGGTTGGGTCCGGTCGGCGCTCTGGATTCTGCGTCTGCTGGGCAGCAAGCAGCTCAAACCGGCGCTGCGGCTGGCCCTGACGCGGGAGCCGGTAAGAGAGCAGATCGGGTAGACCTATGAGAGCGGAACCGCGAGTCGCCTTCTTTCCGGACTCGTACCTGGAAGTCAACGGGGTGGCGCATACCAGTCGCCATCTGGTGGCGTATGCGAAACGGGAGGGACGTCCGCTGATCTGTGTTCACGCGGGGGCAGAGACCCGCTGCGAGCAGGATGGGTCGGTCGAGCAGTTGGTGTTGCAGCGTAGCCGGGTGGGATTTCGGCTCGATGCAGATCTGCGGTTCGACCTGTTCTTCTGGAGACACGCGGGGCGGGTGCTCAAGGCGGTCCGGGAGTTTGACCCGGACGTAGTCCACCTGACTGGGCCGAGCGACGTTGGGCTGCTGGGAGCTTGGGTTGCCTGGAAGCTGCGTCGTCCGATTGTGCTTTCGTGGCACACCAATCTGCACGAATACGCCGAACGGCGCTTGACGGGGTGGGTGGCGTGGCTCTCGCCATCGCTAGCCACACGGATGGGAGAGTGGGGAGGAGAAGTTAGTTGGCGCGCGCTGGTCCAGTTCTACCGGTTGGGCCGGGTGTTGCTCGCCACCCACGAGGAGCTGGTCCGCCTTCTCGCGGAGGAGTGCCAGCGTCCGACATTTCTCATGCGCCGGGGAGTCGACACAGATCTCTTTACGCCAGACAAGAGAGAAGAACGAGTTCTGGAAGCTGGCGAGGAGCTGCCGCCGCTGATCCTGGGCTATGTCGGGCGGCTGACACCAGAGAAGAACGTCCGGCAGCTCGTCGAGATCGAGGAAGAGCTGCACTGCCGGGGCGAGACCGGATATCGCTTCGTCATTGTCGGGACGGGCAGCGAGGAGTCTTGGTTGCGGGAGAGGATGCGGCGGGCGGAGTTTCGCGGGGTCCTGCGCGGGGAAGCGCTGGCGAGAGCCTACGCGGAGATGGATCTTTTTCTCTTCCCTTCCCAGACAGACACGTTTGGGAATGTGGTGCTCGAGGCGCAGGCATCGGGCGTACCCGCCGTGGTGACGAGTAGCGGTGGACCCCATTCGATCATCGTACCGGGCGAGACGGGACTGGTCGCTGACACTGTCGAGGAGTTCTGTAAGGCGATCGAGTCGCTGCGGAAGCGTCCCAAGCGGCGCGCGGCCATGGCCCGGGCCGCTCGCCAACTGGCCCTCCCACGGACCTGGGAAAGCATTTTTCAGGAGGTGAACCGTGCGTACAGGCTCTGTACAGAAGGGGTCATCTCCGATCGCGTGCCATCGGTAGGGGCAGCCCCTGTCGACTCGGCCGACTCATCCCAACCCTGACACGGCAAGGATACTGCCAGTGGATCAAGACACGAGACC
>JBMUAP010000389.1:0-3748 GCA_049454155.1 Blastocatellia bacterium | reverse complement strand
GACGATCTTGACGGGGGAGTCGAGGACCGCCGGGGGACGCGCAGCGTCTTGCGTGGGGCCGAACCGGTCTACCAGGGGTTTGAGACCCGTCAGGAGCAGCTCGATTTTGTCGCGAAGGAGATCCAGCGGCTGTTCGAGACAGGCCGGTACCGGCCCGGAGAGATCGCCGTCTTTGCCCGGCGCAGCAGCAACCTCGACATGCTCGATCGGCGACTGCGGCGGGCGAAGATTCACCCGTCCGATCTCAAATCGGAGGAGCGGCTGACAGATTCCGGGGTCATCGTCGGGACGATGCACCGCGCCAAGGGGTTGGAGTTCAAGGTGGTCTTCGTCATCGACCTGCAGGAGGGGAATGTCCCGCAGATGGGGATGGTCGACGAGGCCCCGGACGAGGCCGTGCGAGCCGAGATCCTGGCGGCAGAGCGGCAACTGCTCTATGTCAGCATGACGCGGGCGCGGGACCTGGTCTATCTGACCTGGGCCGGCACGCCGAGCCGCTTCCTCCCGCAGTGAGCGGGGGGGGCGGAGTCACGAGAGGAAGCACGCAATGGCATACGCCGTCGGATCGTTGGTGCAGGCGCGGGGGCGGGAGTGGGTTGTCTTGCCGGGATCGGCAGAGGACCTGCTCTTGGTTCGCCCGCTGGGAGGGACGGAAGAGGAGGTGACCGGGCTGCTGACTGGCTGCTGCCGCTCTTTCAGGAGCTCAACTTCGGCCGCCTGACGACGGCGCGTGCCATCGAGGTTGACCGGCGGACCTACCCGATCTCTCACTTCTGGCAATCGACGCCGATCGATCTGGTCTGCTACCGAACTGGCCTCGCCAAGCAGGGGGCACCAGCCCATCAAGATATTTGGAGTTGCTCTATTCGTCCAACGATCTACACAAGTTCGCCCGTGAGTGTGGGTATCCATCCAACCCCTTCCCGCGGGACGAGGAGCGTCGGTTCCGGATCCGCTGTGAACTGGACGCGGCCTTCTTCCACCCCGATCGTCCGGCGCAAGGAGGAGGCGGCCCACGGGGAGTACCGGACGAAGCGGGTCATCCTCGAGCTCTACGACGAGGTGGGCTCGGGCCGGCCTTTCCAGACGCGGCTCGATCCACCGCCGGCGCGTGGCTGGACGCCGCCCGAGGTCGCGATTCCCCCGCCGCTGACCGAGGCTCCCTTCGCCCTTGAGATGGTCGACAGCCGCCCCCAACCAGGCCTCTTCGATCTCGAATGAGGGGGCGATCCGCCTGGGTGGCCCGCCTGGGTGCGCGGGCCTCCGGCCCGCTTGGTCCTCCTCAAGCCGGCTGCGAAAGTTACCCAAGGGCCGATTTCGATTTGTAGGGGCACCCCTTGTGGGTGCCCTGTCTTCTCTGCAGTGGGCCGGTTGACCAAGGATGAGGGCAGGCACAAGGCCTGCCCCTACAAAATCGTGTAATTCTTTTTGGATGGGCTAATCAGTCCTCCCAATTTTCCATTCTCCATTCCCCCAAGGCCTGCCCCTACAAAATCGTGAAGTTCCTTTTTCGTCGAGGATGCGGGCCGGAGGCCCGCGCACCCAGGAGGCCTTGTGCCTACGTCACTCCTGTGGAAGAGGGCAACTGTCTCTTTTCAATCATTCTCCATTCTCCATTCTCCATTTTCCATTTTCCTCCATTTCTCAAGCGCCAATACGTATTTGGGTGCCATCGAACTTGGTGAGGGTGAAGCCAGCGAAGGTCTCGTTGTAACAGCCGGCCATGTCATCGAGAAAGGCGATGGCGACCGCTTCGCCGAGCCGGATAGAGTCGACGGCATCGGACCGCCAGTGAACGCCCGCGATGTTTCGCCCGAAGGAGTTGTTGGCAGCCAGCTTGTTGAGTTCGCCTCCAACGGTGAGGGAGTCGCCATTCCAGGGGAGGAGGGAGAGCCCCTCCCGATCGGCGACGACCGGGTGGGGAAGCACCCAGTCCTCTTTGAACCAGGCCTTGAGGACGGTGGCACAGGCTCCCGCAATCACGGCGTGGCCCGAACCATAGGCGGGATGGGTCGGGCTCCCCTCCGGAAAGGCCATCGGCAAGAGGTAGCTCCCAAAACGACGATGGATCTCGACGGGGGCGGCGGACTGGAAGAGGCTCGGGTCGATCGGGTAGCGGGCCAGGCCCGTGAGGTGGTTGTGGACACGCGCCCCGAACTCCTCTGGGCGCAGGCGTCGGTGGACGAACCACTTCTGATACCAGACGGTCCGCAGGGCGCAGCCGGCGACGGCCGTCACCAGGCTGAGGAGGTGGGGCGGGCCGAAGGTGGCAAACCCGATCTGGGACCCGGAGTTGACGTAGGGGTTGTTCTCGTCGACCGGGGCCCGCAGGCCCAGCAGGATCAAGGCCGCATTGAGAAAAGGCTGGAAGATCAGGTCGAGATGGACCCACTCGCCGAGGTCCCGTCCGTTGCGGATGTAGCGCCGGACCGGATCGTATCGATTCGGGAGCGGACGCTGGCCTGTATTGACCTGCGCCGTCAGCCAGTCACCGAACCCCGTCAAGTAGTCGTCCCCGGGCAGGACCGTCCGGATCCGTCGACTGATCGTCTCCGCGCCATACGGAACGTCGAGCCAGAGAAACTGCGAGAGGTACGGCCCCGTCAGATCGCCCGGCGTCAGCCCCCGGAAGAGCGTACCTGGGCTGACTGGGTGGTCTCTCCCGTCGGTCTCCCCCCGGCTCTGCCCGCCCACGAGGGCGGACGCTGGGGGGACTCGTGGCCCGTGGAACTCCGGCAGCCGCGAAAGGTCTGCCGCGGCCGCATTGGTCAGCGGATCGATCTCGTAGTCGGAGAAATGGACGTCGCGCGTCAGCGCCATCCAGCAGTTCTCGAGGAACTCCCCCACCAAGGCCGCGCTGGCAAAGGCGGGCGGTGGCGGCTGGATGAAGAGGCTGGCGTCGCTGCCGATCAATTCATAGGCCAGTCCTGCCTGAGGGCTGGTCAATCGCCCGGCCCCTCCGACGGGCAGATGGTGGAATCCCTCGGCCACTCCCGACTGGAGGACATCGAGGTAGTGCTGGTAGGCCGCCCGGTCGACCTCCCCCCGGGCATCGTGCGGGAGGGTCTTGCTGAAACTGCCGAGGCGGTTGGGATAGCGCTCCTCGTCGCCATTGGTCAGGTGAACCGGGACGGACCGTTGACGTTGCGGCTCGGCCGCCGCTTGTCGCATTTGCCAGGCACGCGTCGCCCGACCCTCTCCGGTACCGGTGCTTCCACTCAAACTCGCCGGGCTCCATCCCCAAACAGCCGTGGGCAGGGCCGCCAAGCTGGCTGCCCCACCCAAAAAGCTGCGACGATCCCGAGTGGGAACCGAGCGATTCTTCCTGCTCGATCTCCTCATGTGTGTATCCTTTTCATTCAATGGAAGAAGCTTCTGGCCGGATGCCAGAAGGCTGGTTATTCTGCCGGAAAGACCGGGATCGTGTAGGTCACGGAATCGGTCAGGGAGAGTATATGCAGATTGTGTCCCTGATTGAAGCTATTGGAGGCGTGGAAGTTGATCATCGCGCCGCTCAACCCCTCGTCCGTACTCGCCCAGAGCTTCATCCAGCCGCTGCGCCCGGACGGAATCACCTGGTCATAGCGGGGAACGGTCCGCGGGAAGCTGGGCGAGATGAGACCTCTCATCTGGCAGCCTATGGTACTCCCCATTGTCAATACAAAAAATCGTCAAATTTAAGGTGCAATCCTATCGTCACCAATTGACGTTCTGACCCAGAATAGACTGGAGTCAAGTCTTCCGTGAA
>JBMUAP010000388.1:0-3757 GCA_049454155.1 Blastocatellia bacterium | reverse complement strand
GCCATCCCAGATTCTCACCCGACGGTCAGTTTCTCGCCTTCTCCTCTGATGGCGACGGATCGGCCAGCCGCAACATCTATCTTCAACAGGTGGCAGATGGCAAGTTGACTCGGCTAACCAGTGACCCACGAAGTGACAGCTACCCGACCTGGTCACCTGACAGTTCCCAGATCGCTTTTCTGCGGGAACCGGTCCGCTCCGGAGATCCCTACGACGTTATGATTATTCCTGCGGAGGGCGGCGAGGCGCGCGAGGTTGGCCAATCCTGGGGAGGGTTGGCTTGGACACCAGACGGCAAGTCCCTCACGATCACCTACCTTGAGGAAGTTCGTCCTCAATCACGGCTGGCCTTGATTCCGATCCAGGGGGGACCTATCCGGCCCATCAGTTCCCCGCATTCGCCGAACAGTTCTGACCCTCTCTTGTTCGAATCGTTCCCCAGGTTCTCTCGAGATGGGCAATTTCTCGCCTTTGTTCGCTGGAAGAGTGATATCGATGCGGACCTTCACCTCATGGATCTCAAAACCAGAGCGATTCGACAACTGACCTTCGATCAAGCGGGGATTCCTGCTTTTGAATGGACGGAGGATTCACGCGGGATTGTCTTCAGTTCTGACCGGAGGAGACCGCGACAGATTTGGTACCTCCCTTTATCAGGAGGGGAGCCGAGCCCGATCGATCTCTTGCCATTTGATGTCGACTACCTGACGATTCATCCTTCGGGAAAGATGATCGCATTTACGCAATCCCGGAATGATAGTTCGATCGCAATCAGCCAGCTTGTGCCATCCGCATCGGGGAGTTCCCGTGTTTGCTCCATCAACTCATCATTGGAAGATGACTCGGCCCGATTCTCTCCGGATGGGAAGTGGATTGTCTTTCATTCGACCCGGACAGGGTATCACGAACTGTGGCTCGCCAAATCTGACTGCACTGAGCCTCGGCAATTGACCCAGCTCAAGTCAGATGGACTGGGAAGTCCGCGATGGTCACCAGATGGAAGCCGGATCGTCTTCGACCACCACATCGATGGAAACTCAGAGATCTTTACCATCGGGGTTGATGGGAGGGAATTGCGCCGTTTGACCCATCACCCTGGCACCGACACAGTTCCTTCGTGGTCGAAGGAGGGAACCTGGGTCTATTTCAGCTCGGGTCGGAGTGGATCGAATCAAGTCTGGAAGGTACCCTCAACAGGTGGATCCGCCGTTCAGGTCACGTTCAAAGGAGGGCTCGAGGCGATGGAGTCCGAAGACAGAAAAACACTCTATTACAACTATCGAGATCGGCTGCATTCACTCGATTTCGCGACGGGAGTCGAGGCTCCTCTTCCTGAACTGAAGGAAATTTCGGTTGATCGTCATTGGCAGTTGACGCCGCGGGCAATCTTCTACGCTCCGATCAGATCCGATGGCCGATCCCAACTTCACCGTCTTGATCTTTCCACTCGCAAGATCACCCCTCTCTTTGAATTGGAGAAGACCCTCGTCCGCTGGCTTCCTCGTTTCGCGGTCAGCGCGGACGAGCAACTGCTCGCCACCTACTTCTATGAATACCGGTTGGGTGACATCCTCTTGCTGAAAGAACAGGGCAAATAGCCAGTCCCAGATTGTCTACTCTCTGTCTTGCGCCGATCACGGTTGGCTCGTACAATCCAGAGCGAATGGATACCGGGAAGGTAAAGGAATAGATGCCCTTCCCTGCCCCTCCAACCTATTGAACAAGATGAGCCAGAAGGAGACCCAATGAAGAGAGCATGCCGCCGATGGTTCCCCATCGCTATTTCCTTCGTCTTGTTGTTGCTGCTGACAGGTTCAGCCTTGGGAGCGGAGACGGGATTCCTCAACCGACAAGTGGAGATTGGCGGCGAGGCCTACCGCTACCAAGTCTTTGTGCCCACCAACTGGAGCCCAAAGGAGAGATGGCCCGTCGTACTCTTCCTCCACGGGGCCGGGGAGCGTGGAGAAGATGGGATCCTCCAGACCGAGGTCGGGATTGGAACGGCCATCCGCCGGACGGTCGACCGCTTTCCCGCGATCATCGTCATGCCGCAATGCCGCAAAGGGGTCTGGTGGACAGACCCGAAGATGGAGGCCCTCGTCTTTCAAGCCCTCGATCAATCGGCCCGGGAGTTCAACGGCGACCCCGATCGAACCTACTTGGCGGGTCTCTCGATGGGGGGCTACGGATCCTGGGCCTTTGCCGCCAAATATCCAGCGCGGTTTGCCGCACTGACGGTGGTCTGTGGTGGCGTGCGGCGGCCATCGCGAGCGCCCGCCCCGGAGAGCCCCGCACCGGACGGGGACCCCTACCTGGCGGTGGCGAAGCAAGTGGGCAAGACTCCGACGTGGATCTTCCACGGGGCGGATGATCGGGTCGTTCCGCCAGACGAGTCGAGAAAGATGCACCAGGCCTTGGTCTCCCTCAGCGGTGTGGTGCGCTACACGGAGTACGAGGGAGTTGGACACAACTCCTGGGAGAAGGCGTTTGCCGAACCCGAATTGATGACTTGGATGCTCAGCCAACGTCGCCCCACCGCCCAGTGAGGTTGCCGGGTGAGAATCGAGTTTCCCTCAAGGCAGTCAGAAGAGAGGAGAGTCGGGGATGAGAGCAGGAAAGTGGGTAACGATCGGTCTATTCACACTCGGGTTTGGTTGGGTTCTCTGGCCCGTTGAGTTGGGAGAGGTCAAGGCCAATTCGAGTGGCCCGCAGGGTTCACGCACCGGTGCCCCCGCGGTCGGAGGCTTTATCGCCGAGCCGACCTGCATGACGGGCTGCCATACTGGCAACTCGCTCAACAGCTCACTCGGCAGCATGACGATCACGGGGCTCCCGAACTACTACTTCCCCGGCCAGGAGGTGACCGGAACAGTCACCATCAGCCATCCCAACCGATCCCGCTTCGGGTTTCAATTGACCGCGCTCAACGAGACGGGGGGTCGCGCCGGGACCCTCGACGCCGTCGACCGCACCCGGACGCAGGTCATCAACGGGCTCAGCTCCTTTGGCAACCGGCGATACATTCAGCACACCTTTTCAGGAATCGATTTCAGCCCTGGGAGTCCTGGGACGTGGAACTTCCTCTGGCGGGCCCCGGAGACGGCGAGTGGTCCGATCAACTTCTACGCGAGCGGGAATGCGGCGGATCGGAATGGCAGCAGCTCGGGGGACTTCATTTATACCATCAGCAAGCGGTTGGAACCGCTGCCTTTTGGCGTGGTCTCAGCGGCCAGCTTTGGACCGAGCAACACGTTGGCGAGCGAGATGATCGGGTCGATCTTCTCGGTGGGCCTCGCCGCGGGCGTCCTGACCGCCACTCCGGGTCAACCACTCCCGACGCAGCTCGGAGGCACCTCGGTCGAGGTGCAGGACTCGACGGGACAAGTGACGACGGCTCCCCTCTTCTTTGTCGCCGACTCCCAAGTCAATTTTCTCGTACCGTCCAATACCGCGAGCGGGACGGCCACCGTGCGGGTGCGTCGGGAAAATACCGTCGTTGCGGCCGGAGCCGTCAACGTCGAGCGGTTCTCTCCGGGGCTCTTCGCGGCGAATGGGGATGGCCAAGGAATTGCAGCCGCCCAGATCGTGCGGGCCACGGGGGGTCAAATTCGCTACGAGACGGTCGTCCGATTCAACAGCCAGACCTCACGCTTTGAGGGGGAGCCGATCGATCTGGGGAGCGAGCAGGACCAACTCTTCCTGGTCCTCTACGGGACGGGAATCCGCGGGTTGAGCAGTCAATCATCGGCGACGGTCA
>JBMUAP010000387.1:0-3777 GCA_049454155.1 Blastocatellia bacterium | reverse complement strand
GGCCTCGGAGAAGACGGGGGGGTTGAGCGGCAAGCGCAGATTCGATCCCGTACCCTCCATGAACTGCGTAATGCCGTAGCCGGCACGGAGCACCAGCCGATTGTTGAACCCATTTGGCGTCCAGGCAAAGCCGATACGGGGCTCAAATCCCTTGTAGAAGGGGTCGTAGAGCGCCCGGCTGTTGCCGTTCATCCGCGCGAAGAGCTGTCGACCGCTGAACAACTCGAAGTTGGTCTGGCGATCCCGCACTTCGACGACGGGCGAGGTGAACTCCCAGCGCATCCCCAGGTTGAGCGTGAAGTTGCTCGTCACCTTGAAGTCGTCCTGGAAGAAGACACCAATCCGGTTCTGGCGATGCCCCCACGTTCCGGTGCGGCTGCCGATGAACTTTCGCTGCAAGCGATCGAGCAGGAAGTCAGAGATCCCCTGGCCGGTGAACTGCCCGTTGTAGACAAAGCCGCCGAGCAGTCCGTTGTTGCCGGGATAGAACCGGTTCTGCTGGTAGCGCTGCCACTGGCCACCCATCTTGAGCGCGTGGCGCCCCTTGAGGATCGTCAGGTTGTTGCCGTAGTGGAAGGTGTTGGTGACGTTGTCCTCGGTAACGGCGGCGGATCCAATCCCCGACAGCCCGGTTCCGAGCGCGATCGAGCTGAGACCATTGATAAGCTGAGCTCCGGGAATCCCAAACTTGGCATTCCCGGCGCCGAGCCCACCCCAGTCGAGCACATCGGTAATGAAGACCGCACGGTTCAACCCCACCCGCGCCTCGTTGATGATCGTCGGGCTGATCGTTCGGGTCCAGTTGAGTGCGATATTCTGGGGACGGTTGAAGCTCTTCGAGGTCTGATTGGTCGGCAGGACCCCCCTCTCTCCAAACTCATCGTAGTCCCCGAAGGAGTAGCGCATCGAGACGTTGTCCTGGTCGGTCAGGCGGGCATCGAGCTTGATATCGAACTGGTGACCATCCAACTTCTGCAGGGTCCGGGTCGTGTAGATGCCGACTTGTGTCTGTGGGTCGATTCGCTCCGGCAGCGGATAGAGCCTGGGATCGGCAAAGAGCGCCCGTGCCGCTGGATTGACGATCCGGGCCTGGGGGATGATGTTACCCGGAAAGCAGGCCGTCTGGTCACTGGCGTTGCAGGCACCAGTGCGAAGCGGATCCCGGATGTAGAGGGGGGTACTCCGGCGCAAAAGGCTGGAGAGATCGCCGGTCCGCCACGCTGCCGGGGCGACAAACGCGGTCGCGCCTCCCCCGGTGTTGCGCAGCGTTCCCTGGTAGTCGGTGAAGAAGAAGAGCCGTTCCTTGACGATCGGACCGCCAAGTGTTCCTCCAAAGACATTCTGGCGCAGCTTCTGCTTGGACGCCCCAGTGCGGTTGTTGGCCCAGACATTGGCGTCGAGCGCGTCGTTGCGAAGGTACTCGAAGACGCTCCCGTGAAACTCGTTGGTTCCCGATTTGAGCGTCGCATTGACCGTCGCTCCCGTCACATTACCAAACTCCGCCGAGGAGTTGCTCGTCTCGACGCGGAACTCGGCGATCGCGTCGACATTGGGCTTGTAGCCAATACGATTGTCGATCGTCTCGTCGACGCTGACGCCATCGAGCAGAAAGGCATTGCCCTGCTCCCGATTGCCGTTGACGAAGGGGCGGCCTTGTCCGCTTTGGAGGCTGACATTATTGAAAGCACCCGGGTTGGGAGTGACCGCACCGGGAACCAGCAGGGTCAACTGCTGGAAGTTGCGGCCATTGAGTGGGAGGTTCGTCGTTGTCGTCCCGGAGATCACCTGCCCAACCGTCACATTTTCAGTCTGCAGAATCGGGGCGACATCCGAGACAGTCACCGTCTCCGAGACCGCGCCCACCTGCATGCTGAGGTTGATACGGGCAACCTGGTTGACTTCCAGTTTGAACTCGGACGAGACCAGCTTGCGAAACCCGTTCGCCTCGACGGAGATCAAGTACGAGCCCACCGGAAGGAAGGGGATGGTATAGACTCCTGCGGCACTCGTCTGCACCGCATACTCGAGGCGTGTTCCCTGGTTGACGGCGGTCACTTTGGCACCGGCAATCACCGCACCCTGCGCGTCAGTGATCGTTCCCGTCACCGTTGCGGTGTAGGTCTGCGCGAAGGACTGCTGCTGAAACAACGACGCAAGGAGGAGCAGCGACAGGCTGTGGAGCAGCCAGTGGCGCCTTCCCGATGACGATCGATCAATCTTGGTCTTCATGATGTTTGTATCTCCGAATCGAGAGAGTTGAGGGACGAGGGCGACAGGATTTTCCTGTCGGATCTTTCCAGCTGGAGAGGTCCTTGTCGGGAGGCCCTTTCCACCACGTTGGCGCAGAATGAAGGGAGTCCCGCATCCGGCTCAAGTCAGCAGAGCCAGCCAGAATGCCCACTGATGTTGTCTGTACCGTTCGAGTCGCCAATGCTCCCACGGGCCGAGACGTCTGAGCCTGGGGAAACAGAGGAGAAGCGAGCTGGCTCGCCTGATCGACCAATAACGACCTGATCCTGCCAGAACTTGGCGAAGAACGTCTTCTCCTTGGGTCCTTGGGTCCTTGGGTCCTCGGGTCCTTGGGTCCTCGGGTCCTTGGGCAGACTCAGCAACCATTGGCGCGATCACTGTCGAATGGGTGATGAGACACCCTCTGGACGGTCGTTTCAATGGGACAGACAGATCGGGGTAGATGGCGAAGGTCGAAGTATGCGCCTGACGGCGACAGAAAGCAATCAATTTTTCAGGAAAAATTTGCTAGGGGAGAGGCGGAAGGGTCAGCACCCCCTCGGCAACAGCGACAGCGGAACCGCCAACGTGCAGGGAGGTGATCGTCCCATCGACCTTCTCCACCTTGACTTCGAGCCGGCTGGGTCGGCCGATCTCGATGCCCTGTTCGAAGATCCAGTGGAGGGAGGCGTCGGGGAGGGAGGAGGCCCGGGCGAGCCAAGCTCCGAGGGCCACCGCAGCCGACCCCGTCGCGGGATCTTCGTTGACGCCCAGCCCAGGAGCAAACATCCGGGTGTGCCAGTCGGCCCGGGTCGGGTCGTCACAAGGGCTGAAGAGAGAGACCTGCGGAACGCCAGTGATCTCGACCAGCTCCCGCCAAGCGGGGAGATCGATCGACGCTCGCTCGACGCCAGACTGAGTGGCGACCGGGACGATCAGAAATGGCAACCCGCCAGAGACGACCCAGCAAGGTTCCCCTGCCGGGAAAGAGAGGTCGCCCTCGGCCAGGCCGAGCGCGCGGGCGAGCAGGCCGGCGGGGAGATCGTGCGAAGTGAAGCTCGGCGGGAGCGGAGCAGTCAACTGGCCGTAGAAAGAGCCGTCGGATCTCCACTCGACCTCGATGGCGACGGGCCCGGCCGTCGTCCCGAGTATGGCTTTTGCCGCCGGGTCAGGCCTCAAACGGCCGAGACGGGTCAGAATGAATGCCGCCCCAATGATCGGGTGGCCAGCAAAAGGGAGCTCCTCGGCGGGCGTGAAGATGCGCAAGCGTGCGAGATGACCGGGCTGGTCTGGGGCGAGCAGAAAGACGGTCTCGGAATAGTTGAACTCGGCGGCAATGGCCTGCATCAGGTCGCCACCGATCCCTTGCCCATCGGGGATTACCGCGAGTTGGTTTCCCCCAAAGATCTCTTGGGTGAAGACATCGGTCGTCTGGTAGGGGATCCGCATGGAGTTCCTCCTCGTTCAGACGATGGTCAGTCCACACTGCCGGAGGAGGGCTTGGTCGAGAATGGTCTCGTTCCGCTCCGGACCGGTCGAGATGAGGGC
>JBMUAP010000386.1:0-3779 GCA_049454155.1 Blastocatellia bacterium | reverse complement strand
CCGAGGCGGAGGCCGAGACTCAGCGTCGCAAGGAAGAGGAAGAGGCGCGTCGTCGCGCTGAAACCGAACGGGAACTGGAGTCGATCCGGCGTGAACGGGCCGAGACCGAGAAACTCAAGGCCGAGCTGACCGCCACTCTCGAAGCCCAGCGGCGCGCCGAAGCGGAGGCCGCCCGGGCACGAGCCGTGGCGGAGCAGGAACTGGCCCGCCGGGCCGCGGAAGAGGCTCGTCGACGGGAGGAGATGGCGCGCCAGACCGCCGAGTCGGCGCGGCTCGCCGCCGAGTCTGCCCGCCAAGCCGCCGAACGTGCCGATCGTGAAAAAGCGGAGCTGCGGGCGCGCCTCCTCGCCCTCTTCAACAGTGTGCTGGAGACCCGCGATACGGATCGCGGCTTGGTCATTCAGATGGGAGATGTCCTCTTCGATACGGGTCGCTTCACCCTTCGCCAGCTGGCCCGGGAGAAACTCGCGCGGCTCGCGGGAATCGTCCTCAACTATCCCGACCTGATCCTCGAAGCGGAAGGCCATACTGATAATGTTGGAGGTGAGACCTTCAACCAGAAGTTGTCGGAGCAGCGGGCGCAAGCAGTCCGCGATTATCTGATCTCCCAGGGAGTTCCTGCTGCACGGATCACGTCGGTGGGCAAGGGCTTCACCGTTCCGGTTGCCGATAACCGGACCGCCACCGGCCGCCAACAGAACCGCCGCGTCGAACTGATCGTCTCGGGCGAGGTCATCGGCGCCAAGATTCAATGACTGTGGGAGGGACCTCCCTCCCCTCTCCCGATGAAAGGAGAAGATCATGCGAAGAGTGCTCCCAACCCTCTTACTGATCCTGCTCGGAAGCTCCCCTGGCTGGGCCCAACGGGCGACCCAGGAGATGAAGATTGGCTGCGAACAGCTCCTCAACCGGCAAATCGCACAGGAACGAGGGGGCGCGCAGGTCCAGACGAGCCTGCGCACTTGGCGTGACCAGTCAATCTCCAACACTGCGGTCAGACTGACCGGAGAGGCCGACGTCACGGTCGATGGGAGACGGGAGACGGTCAGCTATCAGTGTACCTTCAATACCCGTAACAACTACGCCGAGTCGGCGAGCTATCAGCGGAATCAGGGATGGGGCAGCGGTAATCGGCCAGGCGGCAGCGGTGGCGGGGACTGGAATGGCTGGGGGATGGCGGCGCAACAGAATGAGGAGTGGCTCCGCGCCCGCTGCGCCGATGCCCTCCAACGACGGATCTCCTCGGAGGAGCGGATCCGCTTCCCGCAGGTAACAATTACCCGGGCGCGAACAGACAGCCCCGGCAGAGGAGTCGTCCGGTTGCGCGGGCAAGCCAATGTCGGGGTTCGCGGCAGCCAGGATCGAGAGATCTCCTTCGACTGCCGGGCCAACCGGAACTCCGACCTCGCCGAGGTCTTCAGTTGGCGCTGGGGAACTGACCAAGCGGATCCCAGTCCCAGTTGGGGAGGTCGCCCAGGTAGTGGAGGCAGTGGGAGTGGGGGCTGGCGGCCCGGTGGACGTCCTGGCACGGTCGCTTTTGACCAGCTCCCTGGCTTCAATTTGCGGTCGGGTGGACGTCAGAATCAGATCGAGCTTCAGATCGAGGTCGATGGACTGGTCGACCTCTATCTGCGAGACACCCGTCTCCGCTTCGACGTGATCAATGGACGTCCTCCCAGGGACGCCGGTTCGCAGGCAGGCCAGCCCCTCCCGCGAACGACCATCTTCTGCGAAGTGGAGAAGCGCCGGGGACGCAACGAGATTCGCGTCATCGAGCAGCCTTCCCGCAACAACAATTTCACCCTTCATCTGCAGATCGACGACCGACAGGGCGGCTCAGATCGCTACCAAGCCCGCATTCGATGGTAGCCGCAGACGACCCGCTCGTGCTCGAGGCTGTCGTTTTTCAAGGAGAGAGCCATGAAGAATCGCGCAACCACCAGTGGTTTCCAGCAGAAGAGACGGAGAGAGCTTCCCGGGGTCGCCCACCTGGCCTTGTTGCTGACATTGTCCTTGACGTTGTCATGGATGGTGGGCTGCACGCCGCCGACCCGCGACGCAGCCGATGGAACGCCCCCAGCAACATCCACTCCCGTGCCCGAACGGCAAGAGACAATAGAGGCTCCCTCGGCCGAACCGGCGAGACCGACCCTGGGAGCGCCAGAGACGGAACCTGCCCGTGAGGTCGCGTCACGGACCCCTCCGGCCTCCCCGACACCCCCGCGCGGGGGACGGGAACGGGCCGCCCCCTCTGGGGCTCCTGCCACCCCTGCCACCCCTGCCACCCCAGCTGCTCCACCGGCGGCGGCGCCGGCACCGCCGCGAACCTTCGCGCTGGCGACTGGCCACTCGCTCTCGGTCTGGACCTCAAGTGAGATCTCGACCAAGACAGCCCAGGAAGGCGATCGTTTTGAGGCGAGCCTCGCCAACGCCATTGTCGATGAGGACTGGATCATTGCCCGGAAGGGGGCTCGCGTCGACGGAGTGGTCGTCAGCGTCGACCCGGGAGGCAGGGTCTCCGGAGTGGCGAGCCTCACCGTCAAATTGACCCGGTTGACCCTCGCTGATGGGCGCACCATCGCGCTCTCGACCAGCGAGTTTACGCGGGAAGCCAAGACGACCAAGGGCAAGGATGCCGCCAAGATTGGGATTGGCGCAGGGGTCGGAGCGGCGATCGGGGCGATTGCCGGCGGGAAGAAGGGAGCGGCGATTGGTGCCGGTGCCGGCGGAGCCGCTGGAACCGGGGCCGTCCTGGCGACCCGGGGTGATGCCGCGGTCATCGGTGCCGAGTCTCAGATCACAGTCCGCCTGCTCTCTGGCGTCACCATCACCCAGAAGTGACCCCAAATAGTTAAGAGGAAGTGCGCGTATGAGTGACAACCTGATCGAGACGGGAGGAGATCGTCCCCTCCGTCCGTTCGTCGATTGCCTGATCATCGGGGCAGGAGTGGCGGGGCTCGCCGCCGCTCACCGGCTTCGGTCGCAAGGATTGGCGGTGGCCCTCCTCGACAAGGGGCGCGGGGTCGGGGGACGCCTCGCCACGCGCTGGCGGGAGAGGGATGGGGGCGGCCGTGCCTACTTCGATCACGGAGCGCAATTCTTCACCGTTCGCACCCCCCTCTTCCATTCGTTCGTTGATCGATGGCGGCAAGAAGGGCTCGTCCGGGAATGGTCACGGGGGTTCGCGGGCCCAGCGACCGAGCCCCACCTCGACGGCCACCCCCGGTATGTGGTCGAGGGAGGAATGAACGCCCTCGCGCGACATCTCGCCAGCCCGCTCCCGGTCTTCACCGGAACTCAAGTGACGGCGATTGCGGGGGAGGGAGCGGCCGGGTGGTCGGTCCACCTCGCCACTGGCGAGACGTGGACCGTGCCGGCGCTGCTGCTGACGCCGCCCGTCCCCCAGTCTCTCCAACTCCTCGCGGCAGGATCGACCGTGCTGTCAGCAAGGGAAGAGCAACAGCTCGCCGCCATCGCCTACGATCCCTGCCTCGCCCTCTTGGTCGAACTCGACCGGCCGAGCCGCCTGCCCGATCCGGGTGCCCTGCAGTGGCGAGAAGAACCCATCTCCTGGATCGGAGACAACCACCGCAAAGGGCTCTCCGCCGAGATCGTCACCGTCACCATCCACGCCGGGCCCGCCTACAGCAGAACTCATTGGGAGACGCCGCCCGAGGTCGTCGCCGAAGAGCTGCTGCTCGCCGCCGGTAAGTGGTTCGATCGGGTCGCGGTGCAACACTGGCAGCTCCACCGCTGTCGCTACAGCCAGCCGGTCGAGC
>JBMUAP010000385.1:0-3780 GCA_049454155.1 Blastocatellia bacterium | reverse complement strand
CCATCGTTGAGCGTCGGGCAGAGCACAAGCTGCGCGTGGATCTCGATCCCGTGCTCGATGAAGTGGCGCATCTTGGCGAGGACGTCGTCGCGGCGGTCGATCCCTAACAGGTAGGACCGCAGGTCGAGATCGGTCGCGTGGACCGAGACGTACTGCGGGCTGAGCCGCTGCTCAATGACCCGCGTCGTCTCCCCCTTGGTCAGCGTCGTCAGCGTCGAGTAGTTGCCGTACATGAACGAGAAGCGCACATCCTCGTCCCGCACCCAGAGCGTGTCTCGCGACCCTTCCGGGTTCTGCTGGATGAAGCAGAAGACGCAGTCGTTGCCACACTGGCGTGGCTTCATCGGCTCGAAGTCGATGCCCCACGGCTCGCCCTCCGCGGCATCGACCTCGATCTCCCACTCCTCCCCGTCGGCCTTGATGACCTCGAGGACCAGCTCTTCCTCCCCCGCGGTGAGGAACTTGAAGTCGAGCGCGTCCCGGACCCGCTTCCCATTGACCGTCCAGACGCGGTCCCCCGGCACGAGACTGAGCTCTTCGGCGAGGGAGCCTCCCTCCACTTCGATGATCTTGATTCCTTTCGCCATACTATCCCGTCACCCGCGCCAGTTCCTCGTCGATTGGAGAGTAGGGAAGCCCCTGCGACTCGGCAACCCCCTGGCAGGTGATCTTTCCCCGGTAGGTGTTGATTCCATTCCGCAAGTGCGGATCGAGGGCCACGGCATCCCGGAAGCCGTGATTGGCCAGCCTGATCGCGAAGGGGAGCGTGGCATTGGTCAACGCGAAGGTCGAGGTACGCGGGACCGCCCCGGGCATGTTGGCGACACAGTAGTGGAGGACCTCTTCGACGTAGAAGGTCGGGTTGCTGTGTGTCGTCGGCCGGGTCGTCTCGATGCAGCCACCCTGGTCCACCGCGACGTCGACGATGACCGCTCCCTTGTGCATCGTTTTGAGCATGTCGCGCGTCACCAGCCGCGGGGCCGACGCTCCTGGCACCAGCACCGCCCCGATCACCAGATCGGCGTTGGCGATCGCTTCCTTGACCGTGTATGGATTGGAGATGAGCGTCCGGATCTTGGCGCCGAAGATGTCGTCGAGGTAGCGCAGCCGTTCGAGATTGCGATCGAGGACAACGACGTGCGCTCCGAGTCCGACGGCCATCTTGATCGAGTTGATGCCGACGACGCCGCCGCCGACGATCGCCACCTTCGCCGGCAAGACCCCCGGAACCCCACCCATCAGCACGCCCCGTCCCCCCTCCGGTTTGGTGAGGTAGTGGGCGCCGACCTGCACCGCCATCCGCCCCGCCACCTCCGACATCGGCGGGAGGAGCGGCAGGTGGCCCGCGTCGGAGGTGATCGTCTCATAGGCGACACCGATCACCTCCCGCTCGAGCAGCACCTGCGTCAGCGCTGGGTCCGGGGCGAGGTGCAGGTAGGTGAAGAGGATCTGCCCTGGGCGCATCCGCTGGTGCTCCGGCCCAACGGGCTCTTTGACCTTGACGATCATCTCCGCCCGTTGCCAGACCTCCTCGGCGGTGGCAACGATCTGGCCTGACGCCGTGACATACTCCTCGTTCGAGATGCCGCTGCCCTCGCCGGCCCCATTCTCGACCAGCACTGTGTGGCCAAAATCGGCAAGTGTCTTGACCCCCGCCGGTGTCAGCCCGACCCGGCTCTCATTGTCCTTGATCTCTTTCGGCAGTCCAATAATCATCCGCTTCCCCCTCTCTTCTTCTTTCTTGTTTTGTCGCTTACTGGTTGTCGATCTGGGCCTTCTGCAGCGTTCCGCTGTAGTCGATGTAGATCGATTTCCATTCGGAGAAGATATCGAGGGAGGAGGCCATGGCGCCCTCGCGGTGGCCATTGCCGGTGCCCTTGGTGCCACCGAAGGGGAGGTGGACTTCAGCGCCGATCGTCGAGGAGTTGACGTAGAAGATGCCGGTGTGCATTCGCTCCATCGCCCTCATCGCCCGGTTGACATCCTGGGTATAGATCGAGGCGGAGAGGCCATAGCGCACCCCATTGCCGATCTCGATCGCCTCGTCGAGCCCATCGCAGGGGAGGATGCTGACGACGGGGCCAAAGATCTCCTCCTGGGCGATGCGCATCGACGGGGCAACATCGGTGAAGATGGTCGGCTCGATGAAGTAGCCGTGGCGCAGGTCCCCACGGACAAGTCGCTGCCCGCCGAAGTGGAGCGTCGCCCCATCCTCTTTCTGACCGATCTCGATGTAGCCGAGGATCTTCTCCATCGCCGCCTGGTTGATCACCGGGCCGACGTCGACCTTCGAGCGCAGCCCATTGCCGAGACGCAGGGCGCGTGCCTTCTCGGTCAGCTTCTCGACAAAGGCGCCATAGACCTTCTTGTCGACCGCAATTCGCGAGGAGGCAGTGCAGCGCTGCCCGGAGGTTCCAAAGGCCCCCCAGATCGTCCCCTCGACGGCGAGGTCGAGGTTGGCGTCGTCCATGACGAGGATGATGTTCTTCCCCCCCATCTCGAGGGAGCAGATCTTGTCATGACGCGCCGCCTCGGTCGCGACGAGCCGCCCCGTCTCGGTCGACCCGGTAAAGGAGACGAGTCGGACCCCCGGATGGCTTGCCAGCGGAGCCCCCGCTTCCTCCCCGACACCCATGACGACGTTGATCACGCCGGGAGGAATGCCGGCCTCGATCGCCGTCTCGACCAGATGGACCGTCGAGAGCGGCGTGTCCTCCGCCGGCTTGATGACGACCGTGTTGCCGCAGATGAGGGCTGGCATCATCTTCCAGGAGGGGATCGCCATCGGAAAGTTCCAGGGGGTGATCAGCGAGCAGATCCCGACCGGTTGTCGCACGCACATCGCCATCTTGTTGGGCAGCTCCGACGGGGTGGTATACCCGTGGAGCCGTCGTCCTTCCCCGGCGGTGTAGAAGGTCATGTCGATCGCCTCCTGCACATCGCCGCGCGTCTCCGCCAAGACCTTGCCCATCTCCCGCGTCATGTCCTGCGCGAAGCTCTCCTTCCGCTCCATCAGCAACTGCCCAAGCCGGTAGAGGATCTCGGCGCGCTTCGGGGCCGGCATCGCCTTCCATTTGGGATGGGCCGCACTCGCTGCCTCGACGGCGGCGTTGACATCCTCCGACGTCGAGGCCGGGAAGAGCCCGATCACCTCGCGCTGGTCCGCCGGATTGCGATTCTCCATCCACTCGCCTCGACGAGGACTGACCCACTTCCCGCCGATGAAGTTGCGATACTTGGTCGGGGCGGTCGTCTCCGGCGAAGTCGCCGTGGTCTTCTCCTTCTTCTGAATGGGCTGGTTCTTCTTGATGGTCGACATGGTCTTGGTCAGTCCTTTCTCTCTGGTGCTGGCTGAATGGATCGTTCTGGGGTGAATGGCGGAGAGGTCTATTGTGGAATCGTTCCGCCGGATGTGGGCGGTTGGCCCGTCGCGGACGAACTTGGTGCAAGCCCGGGTGGCACGGCTGACTGTCCCGGGATTGGCCGCGGTGCCTGCACAGCCCCCGCCGGCTGGGTGTGGCAGAGCAGGCAACTGACCCGCGCGTCGCGCCACTTGCCGGGATGCTTGTGCTGCAGCTCCAGCTCGGCCAGTCGCTCCGGCTTGTGGCAGGTCAGACATTGCGCCCGGTCGGTGACCGTCAGGTGCGCCGCCGGCTCGCTCGGCATCGCCTTGGCTCGGTTGCGGGTCGAAAGGTAGGTCAGTCCACCGACGACGACGACGATGAGCAGGAGAAAGAGAAGATCACGTGATTTCATGCTGGCCTACCTTAATCTGTACCC
>JBMUAP010000384.1:0-3786 GCA_049454155.1 Blastocatellia bacterium | reverse complement strand
ATTGCTTGCATAGTCGATCCCGCTCACTCTCTTTCTGCGTTGATGCCTCTCAAAAAAGGGGAGTCTAGCATGGCTCCGGGGCAAAACGAAATCTCGGCAGGGCTGGGTAAGGGGGGGGCGGGGAGGGCGGCTGGCAATTTGCTTGTCCGTCGTTTTGACCTTGGCGGGAGGATTGCAGTATCGTACTTGGCTTCTACTCGATAAGCGGATATCTATTTTTTCCGACGACTCGTCTGGATGACTTGTCAGACGGGACCTGACCAGCGGGGCAATCTCGCTGGGGGAGCAGATTTCAAGGAGCGCCTTTCCGATGGCAGGCACAAATGAAGCGGCAGTCAAGCTGATCAAGAAGACGCTGAGTGGGCGAATCGATGCGGCGCTCAGTGAGCACGTGCAGACAACAGAGCGCTGGGCGGGATATGTGCGGCTCTTCTTTCTCGTCCATTTTTCCTTTGCCGCCGGGTTGGCGTGGGGGCAGCCGGGGCCGGGTCGCCTGATCTTTCTGGGGATGGCCGTGGCCTGGTTGGCAGAGATTCTCCTCTTGACGATCTGGCAGAAAGGGGCACCAAGTTCCAGGCAGGTGGTCTTCAATACGTTCCTGGATGTGACGATCGTCAGCCTTGGATTGTTGGCTTGGTGGTGGCAGGGGCTCTTTCCTGCCGAGGGGCAAGGGCTCTTCTTCTGCTATTTCCCATTGCTGGCGCTGGCAGCCAATCGGTATCGGATCAGCCTGGTCTTGTTGGTGGGAGGGTATGCGGTCACCTTTTACGGGATTCTCTCGCTGTTGGCGGGAACGAACGTGGGATGGCAGCTGGCCATGTTCGGGATCACGGCATTGGTACTGGTGATGGGCTCGCGCCGACCGAAGCGACTCGTCGGCGAAGTCTCGGAAGAGGCGGTCGATTCGGCGCATCGGTTGGGCGTCGATCAGACGACGCTGAGCATGGCCGAGCAGTCGCACGCGCTGGTCCTGCCTCCCTCGATCGTTGAGCTGCCTGGGCTGTGGTGTACGGCCAAGCACGCACCGGGGGCGCGGACGAACGGGGACTACTACCACGTCTTCGAGACGGCCGACGGTCCCTTGCTGGCGGTTGGTGAGCTGGGAGGCGAGGACTTCGAGGCGTTGCGGGCGGTCTCATCGCTCCATCAGGAGTTGGCGCGATTGGTGGCGAGAGAGACCGAGCTGCCGGCGATCCTTCGTGCGCTCAACAGTTATTTGGTCAAGAAGTATCGCGGCCGACGCTCGCTGGCGTGTCTGCTGGCGAGGTGGGAAGGGGAGCAGCTCCGTTACATCAACGCTGGGCTCCTGCCGATGATCCAGATGAGCAAGCCGCAGGGGGCGCAGGCGGTCAATCAGCACTCGCTTCCGGTGACGATGGCGGCCATCGGCGTCGCCGAGGAGATTGCTGTCGAGGAGTCGGTTGTCTCATTCCCCGTGCGCGATCTGATGGTTGTTTACACCGATGGCGTCTTTGCCAAGTTGACCTCTGACCGTCAGAAGGGGATCACCGAGATCGAGGCGATGGCAGAACGGTTCAGTAGCGGGGAGGTCAATACCCTCTGCCACCGCATCTTCGACTGTGCCCAGCCTGGATTTGAGCGCAACCCGGACGACAGCACCGTCATCGTCGTGCGGCGCCAACCGGAAGCGAAAGCGGAGTAGTGAGAAGTGAGTAGCGAGGAGTGAGAAGGAGGATGGCCGGCAGGTGGGCGGAGAGTCGAGCCGGTTACAGAATGCGAATCCTGGGAATTGAGAGTTCGTGCGATGAGACGGCGGCGGCAGTGGTCGAGGATGGCTGCCGGGTCCGGTCGAACGTCATCGCTTCACAGATCGCCATCCATCAGCGATACGGAGGGGTCGTCCCAGAGATTGCGTCCCGGGAGCATCTGGAGAAGATCGGGGAGGTGGTCGACGCGGCGCTGACCGAGGCGGGCGTGACGGTGGCGGACCTCGACGGCATCGCGGTGACCCAGGGACCGGGATTGGTCGGCTCGCTGCTGGTCGGGATCAACTTCGCCAAAGGATTGGCCTTTGCGAGCGGCAAACCGCTACTGGGAATCAATCACATCGAGGGCCACGTCTACTCGGTCGCCTTTGAGTTTCCCCCGCCGGAGTACCCAGCCCTCGCCTTGGTCGTCTCGGGAGGCCACACCAATCTCTTCCTGATTCCGGAACCAGAGCGCTACAAACTGGTCGGACGGACGCGCGACGACGCGGCGGGGGAGGCCTTCGACAAGGTCTCGAAGCTGATCGGGCTTGGCTATCCGGGGGGACCGGTGATCGATCGGCTGGCCCGGCAAGGCAATCGGCGCGCGATTCTTTTCCCGCTGGCGGAGATCAAGGATCCGGCCCATCGTCTCGATTTCTCGTTCAGTGGACTGAAGACGGCAGTCCTGCGCACCGTCCGGGAGCGCCAGCTCCCGGAGGTCAAGGACCCCGCGACGGCCCCGCCGGAGATTCTCGACCTCTGCGCGAGTTTTCAGGACGCCGTCGTCCGGGCGCTGGTACGGAGCCTGCGCAAGGCGGCGGAGGAGTACCATCCCCGAACGATTCTCTTGGCTGGCGGGGTCGCCTGCAACAGCGGGCTCCGGGCGGCCGTCCAGTCGCTCGGGGAGACCCTGCGCTGTCCTGTCTACCTACCTTCTCCGATCTTCACGACAGACAATGCGGCGATGATTGCGGCGGCGGCCTACCCCAAGCTGCAACGGGGGGAGCAATCCCCCTGGGAGATGGGGCCGGAGGTCAGTTGGCGGTTGCAGAATGTCGATGTCGAAACGCCCAATCGAAAGGTGCGGTATCGGCTGTGAGCGAGCAGCAACAGGACACGCCGGAGCAGAGAGAGCGGATTGTTCGAGTCAACATCGATTTTGAAGAAGTCCTCTACGGTCGACGCCCGGTGCCGGCATTCAACCGGGAGCTGGAGTTTCTTGCCTTCTGGTTGCAGGAAGATCCGGTTCACGTTCTCGGCAGGTACGAGGAGGCCTATCTCACGTGGGTGGCCGAGATGACCGGACGCCGCCCTCGACTGACCCAGGAGCCAGCGACGATCGACTGGTGGGGGGAGGTGGCCCGGCCCGGGATGGCCCGGCTCAACGACAAGGTGACCTGCTTCGCTTGGTGGTCGGCACGCTATCCGCTGGAAGGGGCGGTCTGTGCGACGCGCGAAGAGGTCGCCCGGCTCTACCAATCGGCCCCGGGGGTGGCATGGCTGCTCAAGAGTTCCCGCGGGATGTCTGGGCGTGGCCATCGCCTGCTGGTGTGCAACGAAGATTGGCAGACGGTGCCGGAAGATCTCTTCCCGCTGGTCATGGAGCCGCTCCGCGAACGGATCCGGGATGTCAGTGCCCTCTGGCTCCCCGAAGAGGAGCGCTTTGTCGTCTACCCCAACATCGTCGACTCACGGTTTCAGTGGCGGGGGAGCGTCTTTGATGGACGAGAAGTCGATGCCCCCCCCGACTGGCTCGACCACTTGACCGAACTGCAGCGCGATCTCGCGCGAGAGGGCTATGACGGCCCTTTCAGCGTCGATGCGTTCGTCTATCGCACGGGGGCGGGGGAGAGGTTTCATCCGGCCTCGGAGATCAATGCGCGGCGGACGATGGGCTGGTGCGCCTACCATTTTGCGCGCCTCCTTGGACCTGGTTGGCTGCTCAAGTCGCGCAAGCAGAAGCCGCCCCCGCCGGGGGCCATCCGGCTCTCGCCGACACAATCCAGACTGGTCTGGTGGTGGGTGCCAGGCCGGGCGGACATTCCGCTGGTGCGTCCGACAACCCTCCCGACCGCTT
>JBMUAP010000383.1:0-3798 GCA_049454155.1 Blastocatellia bacterium | reverse complement strand
GGAACGAGTCGATCGTGGTCCGTTCTGAAGCGAAGAGGCAGGCCAGAAGTGACCGTCAGGACACGGGACACTTCCCGTGTCCCCAACGAGGCGTTGGCGAATAGCTCCCTTTTCGGGGAGCAAAATGTCCAAAGTCCAGAGGCGAGGCCCCCTCTTCCCTTTTCCTCGATGGATGGATCCACTCAGTGCGCAGTCGCCGCCGTCGGCTCAGCAGGTCCCACTCCTCCCTCCAACGGGTGGTTCTGGCGCTCGCTGAGGTAGTAGAGGATCGGCACGGTGACCCGGGAGAGGAAGAGCGAAGCGATCTCTCCCGCCATCAGCGAGATGGCCAGTCCCTGAAAGATCGGATCGAAGAGGATGACGATGGCCCCGACGACCACCGCTGCCGCCGTCAGCATCATCGGACGGAACCGGACCGCACCGGCATCGATCACCGCCTCGGCCAAGGGCATCCCCTGCTGGAGGCGCAGCTCGACGAAATCGACGAGAATGATCGAGTTGCGGACGACGATCCCCGCCCCTGCAATGAAGCCGATCATCGAGGTGGCGGTGAAGAAGGCGTCCATCAACCCGTGCGCCGGCAAGATCCCGACCAGCGAAAAGGGGATCGCCGCCATGATCGTCAACGGCGTCTTGAACGACTGGAACCAGCCGACCACCAGGATGTAGATCAGGATCAGCACCGCGGCGAAGGCAATGCCCAGGTCACGAAAGACCTCGTAGGTGATGTGCCACTCCCCGTCCCACTTCATCGCATACCGATCGGTCGTCGTCGGCTGCGAGGCGACATAGCGCTCCATGGCGTACCCTTCCGGAAGCCGGAGCTGGTCAAGGGCCTCGTTGAGTTGAAGAATCGCATAGACGGGGCTCTCGGCACTGCCAGCGACATCTCCCGTGACATAGGTCACCGGCATGAGGTTCTTGTGGTAGATGCTCTTCTCGTTATTCTCCTCGAGGATGCGAACGACCGAGGCGAGGGGCACGAGTTGGCCCTGCTGCCCAGCAACCCGCAACTCCCCAAGCGCGGCCAGGCTCGACCGCTTCTCGCGGGGCAGTTGCAGGACGATCGGGACGTCCTCCTTCTCGGCGGGCTGATGGGCGAGCCCGACCGACATCCCCTCAACCGCCATCCGCAAGGTCACGGCAACCTGCTCGGTCGAGACCCCGTGGAGGGCCGCCTTCTCGCGATCGACCTCGAAGCGGTACTTCGTCTGCTCGTCCTCGACATAGGAGTCGACATCGACGACCCCCTCCGTGCGATCGAAGATCTCCCGGACCTGCGCGGCAATCTCCATCTGGCGGGTGTAGTCTGGCCCATAGATCTCGGCGACGAGCGTCTGCAGGACGGGCGGGCCGGGCGGAACCTCCGAGATCTTGACGCGCCCCTGGTAGCGCGCGGCAATCTCCTGGATGGGCGGTCGCACACCTTTGGCAATCTCGTGGCTCTGCCGATCGCGGTGCTCCTTCGAGACGAGGTTGACCTGGATGTCGGCGACATTCGGCCCACGTCGCAGGTAGTAGTGCCGGACCAGCCCGTTGAAATTGAACGGGGAGGCCGACCCGACATAGGTCTGGAAATCGACGACCTCCGGGACGGTCCGGAGATAGTCGCCAATCTCTCGGGTCAAGGCCGCCGTCTGCTCGAGGGTCGTTCCCTCCGGCATGTCGACGATCACCTGGAACTCGCTCTTGTTGTCGAAGTGGAGCATCTTGACACGGACGACCTTGAAGGCCAGAAGCGAGACCGAGCCGAGGAGGAGGAGCAGGACGACGCCCAGAAAGCTGTAGCGCCACTTCGGAACCCGGATGAGGACGCCCATCAAGCGGCGATAGAGCTGCGTTGCCCGCCCCTCGGCCTGCTCCTCGTGCGATGAGCCGCCCTCGCGCTTGAGAAAGCGGAGACTCGCCCACGGCGTGACGATGAAGGCGACCAGCAAAGAGAAGATCATCGCCGCCGAGGCCCCGATCGGAATCGGCCGCATGTACGGCCCCATCAACCCACTGACGAAGGCCATCGGCAGAATCGCCGCGATCACCGCGAACGTCGCCAGAATCGTCGGATTCCCCACCTCGTCGACCGCCTCGACCGCAACGTCGATGATCGCGCGCCCGCGATTGCCGGGCAGGTGATAATGACGGGCGATGTTCTCGACGACGACGATCGCGTCATCCACCAGAATCCCGATCGAGAAGATCAGGGCGAAGAGCGTAATCCGGTTGAGGGTGTAGCCGTAGAGGTAGAAGACCGCCAGGGTCAGCGCCAGCGTCACGGGAATCGCAATCGCAACGATCCCCGATTCCCGAAACCCGAGGGTCAGCCAGATCAACGCCGCCACCGAGAAGATGGCGATCAGCATGTGCAGCAGCAGTTCGTTCGATTTCTCACTGGCCGTCTCGCCATAGTTGCGGGTCGTCGAGACGCGCACGCCGGCGGGGATCAGTGTCCCCTCGAGGCGCTCGACCTTTTCGAGAACCTGCTCGGCGATCTCGATGGCGTTCTTGCCTTTCCGCTTGGCCACGGCGAGGGTGACCGCCGCCTGTGGCACCCCAACCTGGCTGCCCGGCGCGGCGGCGGGACCAGTGGCGAATCCGACATAGTCGGCCGGCTCCTCCGGCCCATCCTCGATCCGCGCGATATCCCGCAGGTAGATCGGACGCTGCGACTGCGCCCCGATGACGACCCGCCCACCATCCTCCGCCGTCTTGAGAAATCCCCCGCTCTCGATGAGAAACTGACGATTGCCGGCGGCAAAGCTGCCGGCCTGCAATTGTCGATTCACTTGTTGAAGGAGGGGAACAATCATGGCGGGTGCGATCTGGTAGGCAGCCATCCGCACTTCATCGAGCACGACCCGCACTTGGCGCCGCTGGCCACCGATGATCGTCACTTCCGAGACATCTGGGACTTCCTTGATCCGGTCGTGGAGCTGCGCGGCGACCCGCCGGAGGGTGAAGTGGTCGTACTGATCACTCGACAAGGTCAGGGCGACGATCGGCACATCGTCGATCGAACGCGGCTTGACGAGCGGCATCGACGCTCCCGGCGGAATCAGGTCGGCGTTGGCCATCAACTTCTGGTTGAGCCGGACAATCGCGTCCTCCTCGTTCTGCCCAACGAAGAAGCGAACGATGACCATCGAGCTCCCCGGCGAGGAGGTCGAGTAGAGGTACTCGACACCCGGAATCTCCCAGAGCAGCTTCTCCATCGGCTTGGTGACGCGCTCCTCGACCTCCTGCGCCGAACTCCCGGGCATCTGGACGAAGACATCGATCATCGGGACGATGATCTGTGGCTCCTCTTCCCGCGGAAGCATGACCACTGCACCCAGGCCGAGGAGGATCGACGCGGCGATGATCAAGGGGGTCAATTTGGAATTGATGAACGCATGGGCCAGTCTCCCGGCGGTGCCGATCTCCTTCATTGTACCTGCACCCCTTCCCGCCCGCTGCGCGCGCTCGCCACCACCAGGCGCTCGCCGGGCGTCAAGCCGGAGAGAATCTCGCGGCGGCCCTCGCGCTCTTCGCCAAGGGTCACCAGCCGCAGCCGGGTCCGCCCTCCCTCCCCAACGATAAAGACCCCCGTCAACTGGCCCTGCCGGACGACCGCCGAGCCCGGGATGAGAATTGTTTGCCGCTCTCCCATCTGGAAATGGGCCCGACCAAACATTCCGGAACGAATCCGGGATTCCGCCGGCAAGGTGATCTTGACGGTGTAGGTTCGCGTCGCCGGATCGGTCGCCGGCACGATCTCCGCCACCTGCCCAGCCATCTCCCCCAATCCCAGCGCGTCAATCTGGA
>JBMUAP010000382.1:0-3822 GCA_049454155.1 Blastocatellia bacterium | reverse complement strand
GATGGCCTCCGCTTGACCGCCGCGGTCGAGGCCAAGACCGGGATCCGCAAGTCGATCGAGATTAAGCTCGACCCAACCCAGCCCCGGGTGACGGTCCTCCACCGGCTGACCAATGCCGGGCTCTGGCCCGTGCGGCTGGCCCCGTGGGCCATCAGCGTCATGGCACCGGGGGGCTTCGGCATCTCGCCGCTCCCGACGCGGTTCCACCCCGACCGGCTGCTCCCCAATCGGACCCTGGTGTTGTGGCCCTACACCGACCTGCGGGACGATCGCTACTATCTGGGGACAGACTTCGTGATGTTGCACCATCGGGCTGGCATCGATCCGGCGCGCGAGCGGGCCAAGATTGGCGTCGCCAACGACGAAGGGTGGTGCGCCTACGCCCGAGAGGGATACCTCTTCCTCAAGCGCTTCCCCTTCACCGAGGGGGCGGCCTATCCTGATCTGGGGGCCTCGGTCGAGCTCTTCACCAACAACCGCATGCTGGAGGTCGAGACGCTCGGGCCACTCGTCGACTTGGCTCCCGGGGCGACGGTGACCCATCAGGAGGAGTGGGAGGTCTGGGACGGGATCCCGCTCCCGTTTGGCGATGAGGCAGCGATCCGGGCACGACTGCTCCCGTTGGTGGAACGCGGCCGGACACGCGGCAATCGATGATCAAGAGGGGATGAAGGATGGAGATTCTGATCAGTGAGGCGATGACGGGGCAGGCCCTCGATCGCTTGCGCGAGTCCTTTGTCGTGGCCTACGAGCCCGAGCTCTGGCGTGACCCGGCTGGATTGCAGGAGCGGCTGGCCTCGGGAGTGCGTGCCCTCATCGTCCGCAACCAGACCCGGGTAACCCGCGAGCTGCTCGCTGTCACCACACATCTAGAGGTCATTGGACGGGCCGGTGTCGGACTGGAGAACATCGACCTTACGGCAGCGAGCGAGCGGGGCATTGTCGTTGCCTGGACACCGGAACAGAACGCCAATTCGGTGGCCGAGCTGACGGTCGGGTTGATTCTGGCCCTTGCCCGGCGCATCCCCGCCGCCGACCGGGATACCCGGGCAGGGAACTGGAACCGCCATCAGTTCACGGGCATCGAGATCCTCGGCAAGACGCTCGGGGTGATCGGCCTCGGACGGATCGGAGCGGCGACGGCAGCCAAGGCGCGTGCCCTCGGCATGGAGATTGTCGCCTATGACCCATTGCTCGACACGGACAGCCTGCGGGCCCTCGAACTCCGCGCCCGGATCGTGCCACTCGAGGAGCTGCTGGCGGTCAGTGACGTCGTGACGTGCCACCTGCCGGCGACTCCGGCGACGATTGGCCTGCTCGATGCCGCGCGACTCTCGCTCCTCAAGCCGACGGCCTACCTGATCAACACCTCGCGGGGGACGGTTCTCGACGAAGGGGCCCTGATCGACCTCCTCGCGCGAGGGGCGATCGCCGGCGCGGCGCTCGATGTGCGAGCCGAGGAGCCGCCGGCGCCAAGCCCCTTGACGGCCCTCGACAATGTCATCTTGTTGCCCCACATTGCGGCCTTCACGACCGAGGGGCAACGTCGGGTCGTCACCTCGATCTGCCGCGATGTCGCGGCTGTTCTGCGCGGAGAGCCCGCCCGCTTCTTCGCCAATTTCCCTCTACCACGACGATGAAGGCACGACGATGAGGGCGCATCGTCCCTGCCCTGCGAGGAGCGCATGAAACTGTTTATCGATACCGCTGATGTCGCCCAGATCCGCGAGGTCTGGAGCTGGGGAATCGTCGATGGGGTGACGACCAACCCCAGCCACGTCTCGAAGACGGGCCGTCGCCCACTCGAGATCTACGAAGAGATCCTCGCGATCGTCGATGGCCCGGTCAGCCTCGAGACGATCTCCTTGACCGCGCCGGAGATCATCGCCGAGGGGCGCGAGCTGGCCAAGCTCCACTCGAACGTTGTCGTCAAGGTGCCGCTGATTCGCGAAGGGCTCAAGGCCGTTCGCGCCTTGACCGACGAGGGCATCAAGACCAATGTCACCGTCACCTTCTCCCCCCTCCAGGCGCTGCTCGCCGCCAAGTGTGGTGCGACCTACATCAGCCCATTCGTTGGCCGGCTCGACGCCGTCGGCCACTTCGGCATGGATGTCGCGCGTCAGATCAAGACCATCTACGACAACTACGAGTACCCGACCGAGATCATCGTCGCCGCCGTTCGTCATCCGACTCACGTCCTGGAAGCTGCGCTGGCAGGTGCGCAGATCTGCACCATGAGCTACGATGTCATGGTGCAACTCTACGATCATCCCCTGACCGACATTGGGATCGACCTCTTTCTCAAGGATTGGGCAAAGGTACCCAAATGAAGACGCATCCCCTCTATCTCAATGGTGAGCTGGTGACGACCGACGCGATCTGGGAGGTGACCAACCCCGCGAACGGTCGTCCGTGGGCCCGGATCTCGACCGTCCAACGAGCGCGGCTGGCCGAGGCCCTCGCCGATGGGCAGGCCGCCTTCCCGGCGTGGCGGGCACTGACCGGCAAGGAGCGCGGACAGTATCTCCATCGCTGGGCGGACCAGCTCGAAGCACGTCGGGACGAGATTGCCCGCACGATCACCCTCGAGAATGGCAAACCGCTCGCGCAGAGCCTGGGAGAAGTCGCCATGTCGGTCGACCACCTCCACTGGTTTGCCGAGGAGGCCCGGCGCGCCTACGGTCGGATCATCCCGCCGCAAGCCACCGGGAAGCGCCACCTTGTCCTGCGGACCCCTCTTGGAGTGGTCGGGGCGATCAGCCCGTGGAACTTTCCCCTCGTCCTCGCCGTGGGCTAGGTCGCCCCGGCTCTCGCCGCCGGGAACACCGTCGTCCTTAAGCCCGCTGCCCAGACCCCACTCTGCGCCGTCGCGTTGGCCGAGTGTGCCGCAGCGATCGACCTTCCGAAGGGCGTCTTCCAGATGCTCGTCGGTCCGGCCGCCGATTTTGGCGAGGAGATGTTGACCAACCCGCTCTGCCGCAAGATCTCCTTCACCGGTTCCACCGAGGTCGGACGCCGCTTGATCGCCGGTGCCGCCCAGACTGTCAAGCCGCTCTCCCTCGAGTTGGGGGGGCACGCGCCCGTCCTCGTCTTTGAAGACGCCGATCTTGAGAAGGCCGTCGAGGGCGCAATCCTTGCCAAGTTCCGCAATACCGGGCAATCTTGCATCGCCGCCAATCGGATCTATGTCCAGCGGCCGATCTACGATCGCTTCCTCGAAGCCTTCACCGAACGAACCCGCGCTCTCCGGATTGGGGAGGGGCTCGAGCCGGGGGTCGAGATCGGTCCCCTCATCGATTCCCGGGCAGTCGAGAAGACCCTCGAGCAGATCGACAACGCCGTCGCGCTCGGGGCCCGCATCCTCTGCGGAGGGCAACCGGTCGGCGAGGAGGGCTTCTTCTTCGCCCCGACGGTCCTCGCCGATGTTCCACCCGAGGCCCGCTGCATGGCCGAGGAGACCTTTGCTCCCCTCGCCCCCGTCACCGTCTTCGATGACGAGTCGGAGGGGATCCGAATGGCCAACGACTCGATCTATGGCCTCAGCGCCTATCTTTTCACCACGAACCTGGACCGGGCCTTTCGCGTCATGGAGCAGCTCGAAGCCGGGACCATCGGACTCAACGATGGCCTGCCGACGACCAGCCAGTGCCCGTTCGGCGGGGTCAAGCAGAGCGGCTGGGGGCGCGAACTCGGCAGCGAGGGGCTCGACGCCTTCCTCGAAACCAAGCACGTCTCGCTCGGACTCTGATCCAGCCCAATTCTGGGACTCGATCTTCTCCAAGTGAGATCACCTTTTTCTTCCAACGGGAGAGACCGGATGAG
>JBMUAP010000381.1:0-3826 GCA_049454155.1 Blastocatellia bacterium | reverse complement strand
AAGCCGGGGTGGATTTGGGCGGGGGAGTGCTGCGCCACGGTCCCTGATGCGGCCAGCGGTAGGTCCCCGGGCCTGGAATTGCTGGTTCCGCCGTTGCTATTTTCGCACTTCCCCGTGATAATCGCGCGGCTTTCCCATCCAGTCCAATCATCCACCGGGAATGGAGCGCCCTCTGGGGAGGGCGGACCCGGGAGGTTCGAGGGGCGGTTGTGCCGGACGGTCCGTCCGCGCAATGGGAGAGAGAATCCGATCCATCAGAGAGATCCGACACAAAGGAGAGTTCCCCTATGAATCAACGCCGGTTGTTTCTGGCCAGCTGTTTGTCCCTGGTTGTCACCGCCATGATCTTCGCGCTGCGCGGAAATGTCGAAGACCTCGTCGTCACCGACCCGAATCTGGTCGGCTTCTTCACGGCCGAGGGGCAGCGGGCCGAGTATGGATGGCTTTCGACGATGGCCTTCTTCGGCTTTGCGACCTCGATTCTGGTGGCCTCGCCGATGCTCGACTGGTTGGGGATGCGGAATCTGCTCTACCTCGCCTTCGGGCTGCACGTCGTCGGGGTGATCGGGTTCATCGCCGCACCGAGTTACCAGATCATGACGGGGGCGATGTTGCTCGCCGGGTTTGGGAATGGGCTGGTCGAGGCGGTGATCAACCCGCTGATCGCCACGCTCTACCCGGAGGAGAAGACGCACAAGCTCAACGTCCTGCACGCCTGGTGGCCGGGAGGGCTGATCATTGGCGGACTGCTCGGCTATGCGCTCAAGAGCTTCGGCGTCAGTTGGCAGGTGCAGATGGGGATCGTCCTCATCCCGACGGTCGCTTACGGCCTGATGATCTTTGGGCAGAAGTTCCCCTTGACGGAGCGAGCAGCGTCGGGGATCTCGACGGGCGAGATGCTGCGGGTGGCACTGCGACCCGGGTTTCTGCTGCTGCTCTGCTGCATGATGATTACGGCCTCGGTCGAGCTGGCCCCGGGCCAGATGGTCGATTCGGTGCTCAACAATCTCGCGGGAATGAGCGGGATCCTCATCCTCGTCTACGGCAGCGCGCTGATGTTCGTCCTGCGCTACTATGCCGGGCCGATTGCCCATCGCCTCTCGCCGATCGGGATGATGGCCGTCTCGGTGGTTGTGGCCGGGATTGGCCTCTTCCTGCTCTCGAATGCGACGGGGACGGTGACGGCCTTCCTCGCGTCGACGGTCTTCTACGTCGGAGTCTGCTTCATGTGGCCGACGATGTTGGCGATCACCTCTGAGCGCTATCCCGAGGGAGGGGCCTTCACGATGGGGCTGATGGGCTTTGCCGGGCAGTTCATGCTCGGCGTCGTCATCTTCAACATGGGCAAGCTGCGCGACACCCTTGGGGATGCGGCCTCCTTCCAGGCGGTGGCGGCGATGGCGGTGGTGCCGTTGGTCGTCTTCGCGGGGTGGTGGTTGCGGGATCGGGCGCGTGGCGGATATAAGGTCGTGCGGCTCGATCGTTAGGCGGGACGGGAAGCGATTCCGGTCAGGGCGAGGATCAGCAGGAGGGCGCGCCGGTAGCCCAGTTCCCGCCCGGTCGGGTCATACCATTCGGTGAGCCGGTGGGGGTCGCCCGAGACGCCCCCGGCACCGAGGGTGATCGCCGGGATGCCAAGGTGGATCGGAACGTTGGCATCGGTCGAGGCCCGGCTGAGGATCGGCTCGATCCCGAGCGCGCGCGTCACGCCGATCGCCGTCTGGACGAGTGGATCCACGAGCGGGATCTCGCCGGAAGGGCGGGATCCGATCAACTCGGTGGTCAGCGTCAATGGATGGCTCCGCGCACGGCGGAGCCGATTCTCCTCTTGGACCGTCCGCTGGGTTTCGGCGAGGAGGAACTCCTCGATCTGGGAGAGCTCCGCTTCGCCGGCCGAGCGCAGGTCGACGTCCATCCAGGCGCTGGTCGGGATGACGTTGACGCTCTCGCCACCCTCGATCCGGCCGACATTGAAGGTCGTCCGCGGGGAGGAGGGGGCAGGATAGTCCGCGAGGCGAGCGATGATCTTCGCCAAGGCGTGGACAGGTTGAACGACCCCGAAATCCCCCCAGCTATGGCCGCCGGGGCCATCGACGCGGATCCGGTAGCGCCGCGAGCCGAGCGCCTGATGAGTGAGCCACTCGACGCCCGCCCCGTCGAAGGAGATGAAGCGGCCGATCCGCCCGGCGAGCCGCCCCTGGGCGAAGAGGTGGCGCACGCCGCGCAGGTCGCCCTCGCCCTCTTCTCCGACCGTGGCGACGAAGGCGAGCGGGGCGGCGGGGAGGATGGCCCCCTCCCGCAGGGCCTCGATCAGCGCCGGCAGGAGGGCGAGCCCGGCGACATCATCCCCGATCCCGGGGGCGTGGAGCCGCTTCCCGATCCGCCGCACGGTGACATCGGTTCCCGCCGGGAAGACGGTGTCGAGGTGGGCCGAGACGACCAGCCAGGAGGCCTCCCCAGACCCTTCTGTTCCTGGCCCCTCTGTTCCAGGAAAGAGACCGATGACGTTGCCGACCTCGTCCCGATGGACCCCGCTCAACCCCAGCTCCCGAAATCGTCCTGCCAAGTAATCACCGCGCGCTTCTTCCCCAAACGGTGGCGAGGGAATCTCGCAGATCCGAACCTGCTCTTCGGTGAACTGGTCACCCGATCGCTCGATCCAGGCGAGTGCGCGGGTGACCGCCTGATCGGCGAGCAGTCCGCCGAGCAGGCTCTCGCCGACCGGCCCGAGGGGGGCCCCGCGACGTCCGGGCAGCAGGTTGGTCAATCGGTCGAATGGCGCCAAGCCGCACTCCTGTCGAAGGGGCACTTCGGCCCCCGTCCCGCCGCGCTCTGCGAGCGCAAGATGCCGACTTCTGCGCTGGAGCCGGCTTTTCAAGGGTAGAACATAGTCGGCACAACGAGTGGAATCAAGGCCCGGCGCGGTCTATCCGAGGGAACGAGAGGGATGGCTTGCCTGCTCCATCCTTTTGGTGTAGAACCAAAAGCGATTCGTTGAGTCACTTCAGCAAGGGAACGGGGAGCTGGCGGGATCACCCGTCTCGGTTCCGCACACGCGTTCCCCAGGTTTTCAGGGGAGAGCAGAGAGGGGAGAGCGTGGAGCGCCATTCGTCCGAGTCTGGGTGGATCGAAGTGATCACCGGGTCGATGTTCAGTGGAAAGAGTGAGGAGCTGATCCGGCGGCTGCGCCGGGCACGCATCGCCCGCCAGAAGGTGCAGATCTTCAAGCCGATGATCGATGCGCGCTACTCCGAGGTCCACATCGTCTCCCATTCCGAGATGAAGATGGAGTCGCAGGTCGTGGCTTCGGCAGGTGAGATCCTCGCCCAGGTCGAGATGGATACTGATGTGGTCGGGATCGACGAAGGGCAGTTCTTCGATCAGGATCTGGTGCGGGTCGTCAACCGGCTCGCCGATCTCGGCAATCGCGTCATCATCGCCGGCCTCGATATGGACTACCTCGGTCGCCCGTTTGAGCCGATGCCCCTGCTGCTGGCGATTGCCGAGGATATCACCAAGACGCGGGCGATCTGTGTTCAGTGCGGCAGCCCCGCCAGCTACACCCAGCGCCTGATCGACAGCCAGGAACGGGTCGTCGTCGGGGCTTCTGGGGCCTACGAGGCACGCTGTCGCGGCTGCTTTGACCCTCACCTTGGGGGGACGTTGGAATAGCCCATCGCGAGGGTGCTCTCTCCCGGTGAGCAAGAGTGGAAAGATGGAAAGAGAGGGGAAGATGGAACCAAAACGACCGCTCGAGCATGATCTGCTCTTCGACTTTCTGCACGTCGTCGAGGCCGCCGCCATCGAGGCCGCCCGGACCATGGGG
>JBMUAP010000380.1:0-3831 GCA_049454155.1 Blastocatellia bacterium | reverse complement strand
GCGCACCGCCTGCTCTCCCAGTGCCTTGAGCGTCTCCCGCTCGGCAAGGACCGGTGTCACCAGGTTGACAACCGCGACCATGACCACGGCAAACCCGAACGGCAGAAAGCGGTTGGCAGCGCGAAGATGCAACAGAAACCAGATCATCAGGTAGACGATCGCGACCAGCACCCCGATCGCTGCCAGCCGGTAGGCCGTGAACTTGTCGAGTCCCAACAACCCCGGCCCAGCGAGGGCGACACCCACACCCAACGAAAAGAGCACCACCGTCGTCGCGAGGACGCTGCCGACCTGCCCGCGCGAGGGCGTCGCCTCTGCCTCCCAGTCCTGCAACTGCAGCGCCGCCAACATCAGCAGCGCCGGAAAGGAAGGCAGGATATACCCGGGCAGTTTGGATCCCGAAAAGGAGAAGAAGACGATCGGAACCAGCGCCCAGAGCCAGAGAAAGAGCTCGAAGCGACCTTCCGGCGTGCGCAGCTCGCGCCAGCGCCGCCCCAGCCCGACGAGACGCGCCACCAGCGGAAAGTTCCAGGGAAAACAGCCAAGCAACCCGATCACCGCAAAGAAGTAGACGGGCTGGGGATGGCGATACTGGTTGGTCAGATAGCGCTGAAAGTGGTGAGCGATGAAGAACTCGTCGATGAAATGCTGTCCGTGGCGCGCGAGCATCGGCCCGTACCAAAGGCTCGCCGCCGCCAGCATCAGCCCGCCCCCCAAGAGGAGCCGCCCAGGATGGAGGAGCGGACGCCACTGCCCGGTCAAGATGGCATAGGCGAGGATGATCACCCCCGGGAGGAGCAGCCCGACCAGCCCCTTGGCGAGCAAGGCCAAGCCGAGGCTGACCCCGAGCCCCGCCCACCAGCGGACTCCCCCGCTCCGCTCCCAGCCAAGGTAGCAGAGGAGGGCCAGCGTGAAGGAGACGGCGAGCGGCAGATCGAAGGTTGCCACGCGGCTGAACCCGACCCAGATGGCGCAACTGACCAGCAGCGAGGCGCTCAGGTAGCCGTATCTCGGCCCACGCAGCCGCGTCGTCATCCCGTAAACGGCGAGTATCCCGACGACGCTCCAGAGGACGATCCCGATCCGTGCGGCAAACTCCGAGATACCGAAAATCCGATAGCCGATCGCCGCCAACCAGTAGGTCAGTGCCGGCTTCTCGAACCATTCCAGCCCCGCCAGGCGCGGCGTGATCAGATCCCCCGTGGCCATCATTGCCCGCGCGATGTCGGCATAGCGCGGCTCGTCCGGCCCGATCAGCGGCAGCCGCCCAAGCCCATAGACCAACAGCAATCCCGCGAGGATGCCGAGAGCGACCAGCGCCGTCGGCTCCATCTGTCTCTTCCCCTCTTCCATCGACCGCTCCACGCGATTCCCCTCCCCAGCCCGCTCCGCGTTCAATTCAATTTCCCATTTGGGCGTCGAACGGGTACATTGCCGGATGAGAGTACCATTCAGCGAGGGAAACGAAAACTGCGCGACGAGTCGACGTCGCCCAGCCATATCACCGGGCCAGGGAAGGAGTGAAGACCGAGAGCATGGGTGCCACAGAGAATCAGCCAATCCGGACCGCCGTCATTGGGGTGGGCCACCTGGGCAAGGAGCACGCGCGGCTTCTCGCCAGCCTTCCGGGAAGCCAACTGGTCGCGGTCTGTGACACCAACCCGACGGTCGGCCAAGCGATCGCCGCGAAGCACGGCACACGCTACGTCGCGGACCTGCGCGAACTGCTCGCCCCTCGGCAGGTCGACGCCGTCAGCATCGCGACCCCAACGGTCCATCACCACGAAACAGCGATGGCCTGCCTGCGTGCCGGCGTCCACGTCATGGTCGAGAAGCCGATCGCGCGCACCCTCGGCGAGGCCGACGAGATGATCCAGCTCGCTGACGCGCGCAGACTCGTCCTGCAGGTCGGTCACATCGAACGCTTCAACCCCGCCTTCCAGGCCCTGCAGAAGGTCCTCACCCGTCCGCGCTTCTTCGAGGCGCACCGGATGGGCATCTTCACCCCGCGCTCACTCGACATCGACGTCGTCATGGACCTCATGGTCCACGAACTCGACATCATCCACGCGCTGGTCGGCGACGAAGAGGTCGTCCGCCTCGAAGCCGTTGGCATCCCGATCCTTACGCGGAAGATCGACCTTGCCAATGCCCGCCTGGAGTTCGCCAATGGCTGCATCGCCAACATCACGGCCAGCCGCGTCTCCGGGGAGAGACTCCGCAAGCTGCGCGTCTTTCAACCCCACGAATACTATTCGCTCGACTATGCCGAACAGCAGGTCGTCGTCTGCCAACTGATCCCGTCCGATGACCCGGCAACCCTGCCCAACCTCATCGCTGGAGGGCTCGAGGTGACGCGGCGGGAACCCCTCGCCGTCGAACTGGAGTCCTTCCTGACGGCGGTGCGTACGGGCGGCCCGCCGGTCGTCACCGGCGCCGATGGCCGCTGGGCGCTGCGCATGGCTCTCGAAGTGCTGGAGAAGATCCGGGCGCACGCCATCCGCGCCGAGATCGGCCTCCACTTCGAATAGCCCCCTGACCACTTGGACATCACACACACACAAGGAACTGACCGACCATGAAGACCTCCCCCGTGACCTTGAACGACCTGCGCGGCGTCTTCCCCGTCCCCCCGCTGGCGCGGAGAGGCGACGCCCGACGCTCGCTCCACTTCCCGGCCAACCAGCAGATCGTCGACCATCTCGTCGCCGGCGGACTGACCCGATTTCTCTACGGCGGAAACGCATTTCTCTACCACATCACCCTCGCTGAGTACGAAGAGCTGCTCGACTGGCTGGCCAGTTTCCCGGGAGACCTCTGGGCGATTCCGAGCCTCGGCCCCTCCTATGGGCGGGCGATCGACCAGGCAGGGCTCCTGCGACGCCACGCCTTCCCCTGCGCCATGGCCCTCCCCTGCGCCGACCCGCGCGACGCTGCCGGGCTGGAGCGCGGCCTGCAGGAGATCTCTGAGCGCGCCGGACTCCCCCTCATTCTCTACCTCAAGGACCTGCCCAACTTTGGGCCGGATCTCGAGGCCGGGCTCGACGTCGTCGCCCGCCTCGTAGACAACGGACGCTGCGTAGCGATCAAGTACGCGATCGTGCGCGAGGATCCCGCGCAGGACGACTACCTCCGCGCCCTGCTCGAGCGGGTCGATCGCGCGCGTGTCATCAGCGGCATCGGCGAGCGCCCGGCGGTCACCCATCTCCGTGACTGGGGACTGCCCGGCTTCACCACCGGCTCCGGCTGCATCGCTCCCCGTCTCAGCGGCCAGATTCACGCGGACTGCCAGCGTCAGGACTATGCCGAAGCAGAGCGCCGACGCGCCCTCTTCCTGCCCCTCGAGGACCTCCGCGACGCCTGGAGCCCAGCCAAGGTGCTGCACCAGGCGACTGCCCTCGCCGGGATCGCCTCGACGGGGCCAATCCCGCCCTTCCTCTCCGAGCTCGACGAAACGCAACTCACCCAACTCGCCCCCGTCGCGCGCCAACTCCTCGCCGAAGAGCAGGCCGCACGCACCTGAACCCTGGCGCCTCTGTTTCGGTAAAGGAGCGATGGGGTAACCACCAAGGTTGCCCCGACAAATCATACCGGCCGTGTTGAGGCGAGACGGGCGGGCCGTCACCCTGGGTGCGCGGGCCTCCGGCCCGCCTCCCCGACGAGAATAGAATTTGACGATCTTGTCGGGGCCGTCCGGGTGGCCTTCCCTCTTCCCTGGTCAACGGGCCTACAGGTCAAAAGATCGGGCACCCACAAGGGGTGCCCCTACAAGTCGAAATCGGCCCTTGGGTAACTTTCGCCGCCCGCTTGGAGCGGACCATGCGGGCCGGC
>JBMUAP010000379.1:0-3843 GCA_049454155.1 Blastocatellia bacterium | reverse complement strand
TGGCGGGGGCCTTTCAAGGGCGTTGCATCGGCCTGCTCGGGCCGAACGGGGCGGGGAAGACGACCCTGATTCACACCCTGCTTGGATTTCACGCACCAGCTGCCGGAACAGCGCGGATCTTTGGTTACGACATCCGGACCGAGGCGAAGCAGATCCGGGCGTTTCTCGGGTACATGCCGGAAAGGGACGCCTACCTCGCGGGGCTGAGTTGTGTCCAGTTCGTCCGGATGATGGGGGAGTTGTCGGGCTTGCCGGCGGAGGCGGCCCTTGAGCGAGCACACGAGGTACTCTTTCAGGTTGGGTTGGGCGAGGCGCGTTACCGGCCGATTGGGACTTACTCGTTGGGGATGAAGCAGCTGGCCAAGCTGGCCCAGGCGATTGTCCACGCCCCACGCCTGCTCTTTCTGGATGAGCCGACCAATGGCCTTGATCCGCCAGCCCGCCGGCGGATGCTCGAGCTGATCGGGGAGATCCGCGATTCGGGGCGCACCCACATCGTCCTCTCCTCGCACCTGCTGCGGGATGTCGAGGCGTGTTGTGACGAGATTCTGATTCTGCGGGGTGGCCGGATGGTGGCCAACTGCAACTTGGCGGCGGAGCGACAAGCGAATCGTCACTTTGTCGAGCTCGAGATTCGGGGGGCCCTGCCGGTCTTTGCCGAAGCGTTGACCGCGCGTGGGGGGGAGTGTTTCCGGACCGGGCCGAATCGCCTCAAGGTCGTTCTGCCCCGCGAGCCCCGTGAGTCTGGTGGGCCCCGTGAGTCTGGTGGGCCCGGTGAGCCCGGTGAGCCCGGTGAGTTCGATGGTGACTCCTTGACGATTCGGGATCTCTATCATCTCGCCGATCAACACCAGATTCAGCTCCGCCGGTTGACCTACAAGCGAGACTCGCTGGAAGAGATCTTTCTGCAAGCGATGGATCTATCCTGACCTGTTCGCTGGCGGAAATGACCAGAAGTGTTTCCTGACAGTTGAGACCGAAGCGCAAAGAACGCATCAAGAAAAAAAGACTTTCAACGATTGCTAGGGGAAGGAAGGAGAATATCGATGACTGAATTACGGATGGCAGGGAAGTGGGCCGCGCTCCTGAGTGGAAGCCGACTGCTCGATCGGCGAGGAGTGGCGTGGGCGCTGGGGGGGGTGCTGAGCCTGACCCTCTTGATGGGCACGGGATTGGCACAGACGCCCAAGGCTGCCGCGGGGGTGCCGCTCTTGGATCGCGAACTCTTCTTCGGGGATCCAGAGATCAGCGGGGCACAGCTCTCTCCTGACGGGAAGTTCATCGCCTTCATCAAGCCGTTCAAGGGAACGCGCAATATGTGGGTCAAGCGGACTGCGGAGCCCTTCTCGGCGGCCCGGCTGGTGACCAATGACACGAAGCGGCCGATTCCTGGATTCTTCTGGAGTCGCGACGGGCGGTTTCTTCTCTTTGTGCAGGATCAAGGCGGAGACGAGAACTACAACGTCTATGCCGTCGATCCTGCGGCGGCAAAAGGGGTCGGACCAGAGGTCCCTTCCGCCCGGAACTTGACCGAGGCGAAGGCGGTTCGCGCGCTGATCTACGGGATCCCGAAGAGCGATCCGGACAGCCTCTTTGTCGGGATCAACGATCGGGATGCGGCTTGGCACGACCTCTACCGGGTGCAGATCTCGACCGGGAAGCGGACCCTGCTGCGGCAGAACACCGAGAAGGTCACTGGCTGGGTCTTCGATCTCAAGGATCAGCTGCGGCTGGCGACCCGGGTGGCAGATAATGGGGACACTGAGGTTCTGCGCGTCGATGCCGATGGGTTGAAGAAGGTCTACTCCTGCTCGGTCTTCGAGTCGTGCGGTCCAGTTCGTTTCCACGCCGACAATCGCCGCGTCTACATGGTGACGGACAAGGGGGACGCGGTCGATCTGCAAGCCCTGACGCTCTTCGACCCGGTCTCCGGCAAGGAGGAGAAGGTCGAGTCGGATCCGGAAAAGCGGGTCGACTTTGGCAGTGCCCAGTTCTCTGACCGGACGGATGAGCTGATCGCTACCGTCTATGTCGATGAGCGTGCCAGGGTCTACTGGAAGAATCGGGAGTGGCAGGCCGACTACGAGTTTCTCCAGGCGAAATTCCCAGGACGGGAGATCGGTCTTGGGTCGGGGACGACCGATGAGGCCCTCATGCTGCTCTCGGTCTCGAGCGACACGGAGCCGGGGGAGCGATACCTCTTCGACCGCAAGAAGCGGGAACTGACCTTCCAGTACCGGTCCTACGAGGCCCTGCCGCGGGAAGCGCTCGCTCCGATGGAGGCGGTTCGCTACCCATCCTCTGACGGGCTGGAGATCCCGGCCTATCTGACTCTTCCCAAGGGAGTACCCGCCAAGAATCTCCCCCTGATCGTCTTTCCACACGGTGGTCCGTGGGCACGCGATCTGTGGGGCTACGACTCCTTCGCGCAGTTTCTCGCCAACCGGGGCTACGCTGTCCTCCAGCCCAACTTCCGTGGATCGACCGGGTATGGGAAGAAGTTTCTCAACGCGGGGAACCAGAAGTGGGGGGAGACGATGCAGGACGACCTGACGTGGGGAGTCCGCCACCTCGTTGCCAAGGGGATTGCCGATCCGAAGCGAGTTGGGATCATGGGCGGCTCGTACGGAGGCTATGCGACCCTGGCCGGATTGGCCTTCACGCCAGATGTCTATGCGTGCGGAGTATCGATTGTCGGCCCCTCCAACCTGCTGACCCTGCTCGAGACGATTCCTCCCTACTGGGAGGCGGCCCGGATTCTCTTCCACGAGCGCATGGGCAATCCCGGGACACCCGAGGGCAAGGCGCGGCTGGAGCGGCAATCCCCGCTCAACTCAGCCAACCGCATCAAGGTGCCTCTCCTGGTGATTCAGGGGGCAAACGACCCACGCGTCAAGAAGGCAGAGTCGGATCAGATCGTCATCGCCCTGCGTGAGCGGAAGTTGGCGGTCGAGTATCTGGTGGCACCTGATGAAGGGCACGGCTTTGCACGGCCGATCAACAACCTGGCGACCTATTCTCAAGCAGAGAAGTTCCTTGCGACCCACCTCGGCGGGCGCTACCAGACGGAGCGGAAGCCGGAGATCGAGCAGCGGTTGAAGGAGATCACGGTCGATATTGCCACTGTCACCCTGCCCAAGAAGATCGAGGCCGCAGCCGGAACGCCGCAACCGGTCGCGGCGCTCCGGGCCGGCACCCACCGTTTCGAGGGGAAGATCGACCTGGGTGGGCAGTCGATCGGCTTTACCGCCAAGACAGAGATCAAGGAGGAGGAGGGAGGATGGACGCTGATCGAGACGGCCGCCTTCCCGCAGGGGGAGATGACCGATACGACCCGCGTCAGTCCGCAAGGGTTCGTGCCGAAGAGCCGGGCGATTCGCCAGGGGCCGGTGGCGATCGATCTGACCATCGACGGCACGAAAGTGACCGGATCGATGGCGATGGGCGGGAACTCCCGACCGATCGACCTTCCCCTCGAGGGACCTCTCTTCGCTGATGGGGCCGGGGCCTTTGACGTCCTCTCGACCTTGCCGCTCGCTGAGGGCTACGAGGCGGTCTTCCGCAACCTCGATGTCAACAGCCAGAAGACCCAGCTCAAACAGCTCAAGGTGGTCGGCTCTGAGAAGGTGACCGTCCCTGCCGGTGCATTTGACGCCTGGAAGGTCGAGGTGGTCAGCCCCGCGGATGGGGGCAAGACCTTCTTCTGGGTGGGACGCGAGTCGCGGAATGTCCTGCGGATCCAGGCGACCATGCCGCAGCTCAACGGCGCGACGATGACCATGGATCGCCTCCCATAATGGGTGCGTCACTCGACTGACGTCAGGCGTGTCGTGGCAGGGGGAG
>JBMUAP010000378.1:0-3848 GCA_049454155.1 Blastocatellia bacterium | reverse complement strand
AAGAGTCCGCAGAGGGAGAGTAGTCGACTCCCGCATCCCCCCATCTCCGTTGCCTACCGACCCCGCTTTCAGGGTGGCGGCAACGGAGTCCTCTTTACCCCCCATCTTTCTCTTGAAATGAGCCTCCTGGAGAACGGAGATTGGCAATCTTCGAATTGTTGGCTGACGCTGGTCCTCCAACTCCGGGAGGCGTATCATCGACTCCGCGAGAGTCGTCAGCAAGTCTATCAATTTCTGACCCGGGGCTGGGACGAGGCGACGCACCAAAAATTGCGTATCTGAAGACTGGCTCGTCCAACGATCGCCCGTGCAGGAGAGCGTCCAGCCCTCTCTCGCCTCTGCTCTGCCGGAGATGGGCGTGATCTTCTGGCCCCCCGGGCCTTGATCTTGAGAAGGGCGCTGCGGGTGCGGCTTCGCGAGGGGAGTCTATGCCGGTTGCCATCACTCCATCCTTGGTCATCTCGGTCGTCTTCGATTTGATCCGCTACCGTGACCGGGTCGAGACCATCCTGGCGGTGCGGGAGGCGGGCGAGGGGTTGCCATTTCTGCTCCCGCCAGCACCGGTCGATGAAGAGCCGCATCTTGAGGAGATGGTCACCTTCTTCGCGACTCCGCCGGGGCAGGCGATTCTGATCCTGCAGGGACTGGGGCAGGCGTACGACCAATTTTGTTTGGATCCACGCTCGATCGACAACCGGGAAATCGCCGCGACCCGGCAGCGGCTCTTCCCCCTCTACTTCGAGTTCGCCCAGGTTCGCCCGGCGCGGCTCGGGCCAGACGACCCTTTGCCGGGCCGGCTGAGTGGCCGAGGGCCGGAGGTCGGGCTGCGCTTGGCCTGGTATGTCGTCGAGTCAGAGCGCCTCTCGCGGCAACCGGCCTTCGTCAACCTCTTGCTGGCGACGACCGACACCCTGCTCGAGATCGTTGGGCAGAACGCCGGGCTCTTCATCCACCACCCGAGGACGCGTGGTCTGGTCGAGTCGCTCCTCGGTGAATTTGCGCTGAAGGGAGACCTCGAGGATCAGCGATTCCTCTTGCTCTTTCGCCGGTTGCTCGGCTCGACGGTCCTCGCCTTTGGCGAGAACCAGGGGCGTGTCCGTCAACAGACGTCGCTGAAGGCCTTCTACGCTGCCCTTGCCAATGTCAGGGGAACGCTCGGCCGAGAGGGGGATGACCTCGCCGCTTCGCTCATCTCTGCCGACGGGTTTGAGCAGTTCCTGCTCGCCCTGACCAACGAGGTCGCCCGTGATCCTGCCTTGCTGATCAAGGACCGGCTGGCCAGGGAAGGGGGCACGGCGATGCGCTCGCGGATCTCGCAGGACTTCCCGTCGCTGCTCAACGATTCGCCGGCGCTGCTCGGGGTGCTTGAGGCCGGGCTTGGTGCCGCCGCCAGCCATACCGCGGCGATCCTCGATCCGAAGTGGAGTGAGGACGAGCCGTTTCTGAGCGGCGTTCTCGCGGCCATCCTTCGCGAAGTGGGGCAGCGCGCCCGTCAGGATTCCTTCTTCGCGACGATTGCCAGCGGTGAGGTCGTCCCGGCCCTCTACCGGACGACCCTGGTTGCCGTGGCGGCGACCCCCCTTCGATTGACCAACCCGGGGGAGGCGGCACGCTTCGTCGGCGCGCTGGTCAGTGGCTTGGCGGCACTCCTTGCCCAGCAGGAGATGCAGTCGCTCGGTTCGCCGGACACGCTGCGCCAGTTGGCGATCGAGAGCCTGCGCGTACTGGCGCGCCATCCGCGATTGTTGGTTGGCCAGAACCTCTTCGCGATTGAGCTGCTCGCCAGCGTGCTCCGGGCTGGCGCCGTGACCATCGCTGACGGGGCCGATGGGCTGGCCCGCCAAGACCTCCTCGAACTGGTCGAGCAGGTGCTGCTTGCGGTGACGTTCAACGCCGCCCTCTTGCGGCTCGAGAGCCGCCCCGGCAAGGTCCTTCTCGCCATCGGCCGGGCCTTGGCCGCCGCCAACCTGACAGAACAGCTCGACGCGAAGGGGAGAATGCAGATCCTCTCTGCGACCCTGCGGGCGATCAGCGCCAATCCGCCCATTTGGATCCGCCTCCACGAAAAGAAGCTGATCGAGCCGCTCGTCCACGCCTTGCTTCTACCGCTCAAGGTCGATGGTACTGGGCTGCTGACCGGCGCGATTCTCATCGATACCGCCGTGCGGCTCTTCCAGCTTGTCTCACAAAGGGGATTGGCGATCGCCGAGAAGCGGGTTGACCTTGCCGCACTTGAGGCCTACCTGACCTCGGCCGTCCAACGCATCGAGCGTGAACTGGGCCGCACCATCGACGGTACGCTCCTGCCGCATCTCCTTGAGAGGCTCGCCGGTGCGGCGCTCGATACGCCGTTACGGCTTCGACCTGAACCGGAGAGCTCGATCGATGAACTGCTGCCGACGCTCCTCGCCGAGCTGGCAGGGGGAACCTAGCCCGAACCATGCTCAACCGAACACTTCGCTCATCCCTGCCTCTGCTACTGCTCCTGCTGGCCCTGCTCTTCTCCGCGGGCTGCGCGAGGCTCACGCCGCGCACGACTGCGCTGCGCGAGATCCATCAGACCTACCGCGCCGAGTTCGACCAGTACCTGCAACTGACCGTCCCGGCTCCGGCCCTCAATGGCGATGTCAGCGGAGTCGGGGTGGCTCCCGGTCAAGTGCCGTTTGCCGCAACGCTGCGAGAGATTCGCGGCTACCGCATCCGGTATGGCGAGACGGCACGGGAGGCCTCGCACCTGACCGTTCTTGAAGGAATGATCTACCTCCAGTCGGGACAGCTTGGCCTCGCCCGACTGCTCTTGCCGGATCTGCGCCGGGGCGGCCGACCATCTTGGGCAGGGCAGCGGCGCCGCGGTCCGTGACCAGCTGCTCGCCCGCAATTTCGAACCATTGCTGGAAGGGTGGAGCGCCCTGCGCGAGCCAGAGACCCGTGACTCCGCCCGACGACTTGCTGCGGCCGCCACCGCGATTGGCGCTCAACTCGCGACACTGGCACGCACCAGCCCCAGCCGGACCAGCGAGCCGGAGGTCGACGAAGGGGCGATCTACCTCGCGACCTCCGGCGCGATCTTCTACGCCTGGGTCGGCAAGATTCTCAGCCTGCAGGCGCGTCAAGACCGGCCCTGTTGGTGCGAGAAAGGCCGGGGGCTCATCGAACCGCACCTCAGCGAGTCTGAGCGACGCCTCTCCAGCGGCATCGACTTCCAGTCGATCCCGGCCGGGAGAATCCGCTATCTCGCCTGGTACCGCTCGCTCGCTCTTTGTGCTGGAGAGAGGCCCCTCGGAGATTGCGAGGAGCGCCTCCAGTGAGTCCAATCCATTCCGCATTCTCCCAAACAGCGGAAGGCCAAACAACGGGAGGCGCACGTGATCGACTTGCGAATGATCGATGTTGCCATTGGGATTGTCTTTCTCTACTTGTTGATCTGCATGGTCTGCTCGATCCTTCGGGAATCGATTGAGAACATCCTCAACCGTCGCGCCGCCAATCTCGAAGAGGGGATTCGGGAGCTCTTTGGCATTGCGGAAGCGGCGAAGACACCTGCCAAAGATGACGAACTTGGAATTGACAAGTTGTACGACCATCCCCTGATCAGTGTCCTCTATGCGGGGAGTTATGCCAAAAGCCCGGGTGGTTCTCAGCGCCGATTGGGTCAACGACTCCTCAACCTGAAGAAGATCGCCCCCCTCCGGCACCTTCCCAGTTACATCCCCTCGTCGACCTTTGCCCTCGTCTTGATCGATCTGGTCTGTCGCCAGGGGCAGTCTGGTCAGTCAGCTCCGCTGACGATCGGCTCTCTGCGGCAGAATGTCGACAAAATCGAGAACAGAACATTGAAGGGGGCGCTG
>JBMUAP010000377.1:0-3862 GCA_049454155.1 Blastocatellia bacterium | reverse complement strand
GGGGGGGGGGGGGGGGGGGGGGGGCTGGGGGGGCGGCTCGAGCGGCGGCGGCGGGGCGAGCGACAGCTGGTAGCCGGTTCCCCCCTCCCTCACGGAAGAGCGGCAACGAGAAAGAAGAGTGACCAATGGCATTGAAAGAGAAGTTTGCGGATCTGAGTGCCCGCCTGCGCGAGGCGGAAGGCGAGAACCTGCTGGCCGTCATCGTCTATGGCTCAGCCCTCGCCGTTCCCGGAGGAGCGAAGCGCTCGGACTACGAGTGGTTGATCGTCCTGCGCCGCTTCAACGCGGTCGATCTGCGCCGGGTGGGGCCCGTGATCAACGCGCTGGTTGAGGCGGGTTACGCGCTGCCCAGCTTCTTCAGCGAGCAGGAGCTGCGCGACTCCCTCGACGTCTTTCCGATCGAGTTCCGGCAGATGAAGCGGACGTACGAGGTGATCGACGGCGAGGACGTACTGGCGAACCTCGAGGCCTCCCCGGCCAACCTCCGCCGACAGGTCGAGTATGAACTGCGCGCGAAGATGCTGCGGTTGCGTTCGCTCTTCCTCCCTGCCAGCCGGAGCACCGAGCGATTGCAGCGGCTGATGACCGACAGCGTCGGGAGCTTTGTCCACGTACTCCGTCCGATCCTCGAACTGCTCGGAGAGGACCCTCCGGTCGAGCGCCGCGCCGCGGCGGCACGGCTGGGAGAGCGGTTGGGCGTCGACCTCGCCCCGCTCCTGCGGATCCTGCCCCTGCGCGACGAGCCGGTCTCCCTCCTCGAGGTCGAGATCCAGGACCTTTTCAGCGCCTACCTCGATTGCCTTGGTGCCGTCATCGAGGCGATCGACAAACTCCCCTCCGGGAGATGATCCGGGGAAGGAACGGGGCTGGCCGAATCGGCAACGGCACCGTCGGCAATGTACTGTATCAATCCATGGAGAAGAAGAGATGGGAAAGATAGCGTTAGTCATTATTGGAGCGTTGGTGTTGATCGGCCTCTTGCTCGGGGGCTGGGTCTTTGGCAGTTACAACACGATGGTCGAGAAGCGGAATCTGGCGGACAAGCAATGGGCCCAGGTCGAGAACAACCTGCAACGGCGAGCCGATCTGATCCCGAACCTGGTCAATACCGTCAAGGGCTTCGCCAACCTCGAGCAGGGCATCCTCACACGGATCGCCGATTCCCGGTCGCGGATTCTCTCGGCGACGGCGACGCCAGAGGAGAAGATGGAGGCAAGCAACGAGATGACGGCGGCGGCCCGCCAAGCGGGACTCCTGCCAGGCGGCAACGGTGGCATCCTTGGCACAGGCGGACGCTTCCTCTCGATCACCGAGCAGTATCCGCAGCTCAAATCCGATCAGAGCTTCCTGCGCCTGCAGGACGAGCTGGCGGGAACCGAGAACCGGCTCGCCGTCGCCCGCAAGGACTACAACGAGTCGGTCACCGACTACAACACGACGCGCCAGAAGTTTCCGACAGTAATCCTCGCGGGCATGATGGGCTTCCAGGACAAGACGCTCTTCCGGGCCGAAGAGGGCGCCCGACAGGCACCTCAGGTCCAGTTCTGAGCCAATACCCAACCCGGCGAAGAGCAAGCAAGATGAGAAGAAAGGAAGAAGACCGATGGGGAAGAGAATGGCAGAGGTGATCAAAGTTACGGGAGCAGGACTCCTCGCAGCGACCTTCTTCAGGTGGAGCAGCGGGCAATCGCCGCGGCTGCGCTACCCGGAGACCCGGAAAGTGGACCACGTCGACACCTATCACGGAGTGCAAGTGGCCGACCCCTACCGCTGGCTGGAGGATGACAACTCGGCCGAGACCGCGAAGTGGGTCGAGGAGCAGAACAAGGTGACCTTCGGGTATCTCGAGACGATCCCATACCGGGAGAAGCTCAAGGCCCGCCTCGAGACCCTCTACAACTACCCCAAGATCAGCGCCCCGTCGCGCAAGCAGAACTACTACATCTTCTCGAAGAATGACGGGCTGCAGAACCAGAGCGTGCTCTACATCCAGACGGGGCTCGACGGGAAACCGGAGGTGCTGCTCGATCCGAACCGCTGGTCGGAGGATGGGACGGTCCGCCTCGGCGCTTTCGCCCTCTCCAAGGACGCGAAGCATGCCGTCGTCGGCACCTCGCGCAGCGGGTCCGACTGGCAAGAGTACCAAGTCATGGAGGTCGCGACCCGAAAGATGCTGCCAGAGACGGTCCGTTGGGTCAAAGTCTCGAGTGTCGCCTGGGCCGGCGACGGGTTCTTCTACAGCCGCTACCCCGAACCGGAGAAGGGGCGTGAGCTCTCGACCCGCAACGAGAACCACCAGGTCTGGTTCCACCGCATCGGGACGCCGCAGTCGGCCGACGAGTTGGTCTACGAGGACGCCGCCAACCCGCAGCGCTTTCACACGGTCCAGACGACCGAGGACGAGCGCTACGCCATCCTGACGATCTCCGACCGTGGCCGCGGCAAGAAGGGCAACTCGGTCTTCTACCGGGACCTGCGGAGCGGCCGCAAGGAGTTCCTCCCGATCGTCGCCGAGATCGGGGATGACAGCTTCCAGGTGATCGACAACGTTGGCGAGACCTTCCTCGTCGAGACCAATCAGGGTGCGCCCAACGGCAAGGTGGTGCGCTTCGATCCGCGCAAGCCGGGGCAGTGGGCAACGGTCCTCCCCGAGCGGCCCGAGCCGCTCCAGAGCGTCGGCACCGCTGGCGGCAAGCTCTTTGCCACCTACCTTAAGGATGTCACGACCCGGGCCTACGTCTTCAGCCTGACCGGCAAGCTGGAGAACGAGGTGGCCATGCCTGGACCCGGCACCGCCGGCGGCTTCGGCGGCAACTTCGACGACAAGTTCGTCTTCTACAGCTTCACCTCGCTCAACTATCCCCCGACGACCTTCCGGTACGACATCGCGACGAAGAAGTCGAGCGTCTACCGCACGGTCGAGATCCCCGGCTACCAGGCCGATCAGTTCGAGACCCGGCAGGTCTTCTACCCCAGCAAGGACGGGACGAAGATCCCGATGTTCCTCGTCTACCGCAAGGGGCTCAAGCTGGATGGGAACAACCCGACGCTGCTCTATGGCTACGGCGGCTTCAACATCACCACCTCGCCGAGCTTCAATGCCCTGCGGATCGCCCTGCTCGAGAACGGCTTCGTCTATGCGTCGGCCAACCTGCGCGGCGGTGGCGAGTATGGTGAGAAGTGGCACGAGGCGGGCACCAAGCTCAAGAAGCAGAACGTCTTCGACGACTTCATCGCCGCCGGCGAATGGCTGATCGGCAACGGCTACACCCGTCCGGAGCGGCTGGCGATTCAGGGCGGCTCGAATGGTGGGCTGCTCGTCGGCGCCGTCCTCAACCAGCGGCCGGAGCTCTTCGGTGCCGCCATCCCTCAGGTCGGAGTCATGGACATGCTCCGCTTCCACAAGTTCACCATCGGCTGGAACTGGATCGCCGATTATGGATCGAGCGACAACCCGGAGGAGTTCAAGGCCCTCTACGCCTACTCGCCGATCCATAACCTGCGCAAGGTCGCCTACCCGCCGACCATGGTCACGACGGCAGACCATGACGACCGGGTCGTCCCAGCCCATTCGTTCAAGTATGCAGCGACCCTGCAGGAGCGCCAGCAGGGCAATGCGCCCGTCCTCATTCGCATCGAGACCAAGTCGGGCCACGGCGCGAGCAACACCGCCAAGCAGATTGAGGGAACGCGGGATGTCTACGCCTTCCTCTTCCAGCACCTCGGCGTCACGCCTCGTTGAGGGGCGAGGGAATAGGGGCGAGAGAAAGAATGGGAGAAGGCGGGCGATTCGCTTCTTGAAAAATCTCTGTGTCTCCGCGCCTCCGTGTGACACAAACAACCAGCCCCTCTCCGGCAGTGA
>JBMUAP010000376.1:0-3862 GCA_049454155.1 Blastocatellia bacterium | reverse complement strand
TGATCGTCTGGTTGGTCTCTTGGTCGGTTGTCACGCGGAAGGAGGGGTCCTCCTGCGCCAACTTGCCCAAGCCAATTCCGAGCTTCTCCTGATCCTGACGGGTCTTCGGCTCAATGGCGAGAGAGATGACGGGTGTCGGAAACTCCATCGCCTCGAGGATCACCGGGTGTGAGTCGATACAGATCGTGTCGCCCGTCGTGACATTCTTCAGTCCAGCAATGGCGACGATCTCTCCGGCGTAGGCCTCGTCGAGGTCCTCCCGCTTGTTGGCATGCATCTTCATGATGCGGCCGACGCGCTCCTTGGCATCCTTCGTCGAATTGTAGACGTAGGAACCGGACTTGAGCGTCCCGGAGTAGATGCGGGTGAAGGAGAGCTGGCCGACGTGCTTGTCGGCCATGATCTTGAAGACGAGCGCCGAGAAGGGCGTCTTGTCGTCGGCGGGCCGGTCAACAACCTCACCGGATTTGTCTGTTCCCTGAACCGCAGGAATATCGAGGGGGGAAGGCAGGTAGTCGATGACCGCATCGAGCAGCGTCTGGACCCCTTTGTTCTTGAAGGCGGTTCCACAGACAACCGGAACCAGCTTGATCCCGATGCAGTTGCGCCGCAGGGCTGAGCGGATCTCCGCCTCTGTCACCGCCTCGCCCTCGAGGTACTTGGTGGCAATGTCGTCGTCTGCGTTGGCGATCGCCTCGATCATTTTTTCGCGCGCCGCCTCGGCTGCCTCTTTGAGATTGGCCGCGATCTCTTCGACGACGTACTCGGCTCCCTTGGTCTCATCTTTCCAGAGGAGCGACTTCATCGTGATCAGGTCGACCACTCCCTTGAACTGGTCTTCCGCGCCGATGGGCATCTGGATGCAGACCGGGTTGGCCGAGAGCCGCGTCCGGATCGTGTCGACGGCGTGGTCGAAGTCGGCACCGGGTCGATCCATCTTGTTGATGAAGGCGATACGGGGAACATTGTACTTGTCCGCTTGCCGCCAGACCGTCTCCGATTGCGGCTGAACCCCGGCGACCGCGTCAAAGACCGCGACCGCACCATCCAGGACGCGCAGGCTGCGCTCCACCTCAATCGTGAAGTCGACGTGGCCGGGCGTATCGATGATGTTGATGCGGTACTCTTCGCCGTTCCTCTTCCAGAAGCAGGTCGTCGCAGCCGAGGTGATGGTGATCCCCCGCTCCTGCTCCTGCTCCATCCAGTCCATCGTCGCCGTGCCTTCGTGCACTTCGCCGATCTTGTAGGAGACTCCGGTGTAAAAGAGAATACGCTCTGACGTCGTCGTCTTGCCGGCGTCGATGTGGGCCATGATCCCAATATTACGGAATCTGCTGAGCGGTGCTTGTCTTGCCATAACTCCTACCAGCGATAGTGGGCAAAAGCCTTGTTGGCCTCCGCCATCCGGTGTACATCCTCACGCTTCTTGATCGCGTTCCCCTTGCCCGAGGCGGCGTCGAGGATCTCGGCGGCAAGCCGATCGATCATCGTCTTCTCTCCGCGGCCGCGGGCATAGCCGACGAGCCATCGCATGGCGAGGGCCGTTCGCCGCGAAGTGCTGACTTCGACTGGAACTTGGTAGTTGGCACCGCCGACCCGCTTCGACTTGACCTCGACCTTCGGCTGGAGATTCTCGATCGCCTTCTTGAAGACCTTGAGGGCGTCCTCGCCCGTCCGGTCCTGAATCTTGCTCAGCGACTTATAGAGGATCCCCTCCGCAACCGACCGCTTGCCATCCCACATCATCGCGTTGATGAATTTGGCAACCAGCGTACTGTTGTAGACCGGATCCGGCAGAATCTCTCGCTTCGGAATCTCTCTTCTTCTCGGCATATCTCGTTCCTGGTTCCTTGGCTCTTCCCGTTGCTGGCTCGCAGCAGAGCCAGCCGCTCAGTGCTACCGGTTAGCGCTTCTTGCCACCCTTGGCGGCCGGCGCGGCGGCGGCACCCGCCTTCTGACGCTTCGCTCCGTACTTGGAGCGCCCCTGTTTGCGGTTGGCAACCCCAACCGAATCGAGCGTACCGCGGACGATGTGATAGCGAACTCCCGGCAGATCCTTGACGCGTCCCCCGCGGACCAGCACGATCGAGTGCTCCTGCAGGTTATGTCCGATGCCGGGGATGTAGGAGGTCACCTCGATCCCATTGGTCAACCGGACGCGTGCAATCTTCCGCAACGCGGAGTTGGGCTTCTTCGGAGTCTGCGTCTTGACCTGCACACAAACCCCGCGCCGCTGTGGGCAGGATTGCAGCGCTGGACTCGAGGTCTTGTACTTGACTTGCTTGCGTCCCTTGCGAACCAGTTGATTGATTGTCGGCATACTCTCACAAATCCATTGCGGCTCTCATTCCACCGTCAGACCATTCCGGGAACAATCCGAAGTCCGACCCGAGGGGCTTGGACAGGGAGCCGATCCCGTCCGACCCAGCCATCTTACTTCAAGCGACCAACAGCATACTTGCTACCCCCCGCTTTCCCCTTCGCTCTGGCCGCTGACTTCTTAGCCCATCAGACGGCAAGTGGACTCTCCATTTCGAGAGTCGCTTGGGGTGGCCTCTCTATGTCTCCCGAATCAAAAAAATTCATCAGGAGAAGCCCAGAGACGCCAAGGCAAGAGATGCTTCCAGGGCACCTCCGCCGAGCAGGGACTGACCCCCACTCAACAGATTGTGGGACGCTTCCACATAGGGAAACATCACGGAAACCTTTTGTTGTCCGGGGAGATCAGCGAGAGAGTCTGTGGATCTGGCGTCCCTGGTCGCCTGGTTTTTCTGTGGCGTGATCTTGAGTGAAGATGTTGCCTGAGGCAACGCTCTGGTGGGTTCTGACCGTCGAAGCTGGCAACCCTGGAGACTGCTGGGAGTGCTGAAAGACCAAACATCCCGTTCCAGGTATGCCGTTTGACGGCCTGTCTCACGAGAACCGCAACGCCACAATAATGACACGAAGATTCGACTTGAAAGCCAAATCCGGGGGCGTCTCCACATTTGCGCCCGCTGGCGCCCCCTGTTTAACGAAGACCTAGCTCCGCAAAGTTCATGACTCTATTCATGTGCCCTGCCCCTGTCAAGTGCCATGTGCCACTTCAAGGAATTTTTTCTTCTCCCTTCACCGGAGGCAGGGTCGTCTGGTGGAGGAGGAGCGCGGCTCGAACCGTGTTGCAGTGGGCTTCGACGGTCTCTTCGATCCGTTTGCCATAGCCGCCGCCCATGGTGGTGACGACCGGGAGTCGACGCGCGCGGCAAGCGTCGAGGACCAACCGATCACGGCGGGAGAGCCCGTCGAGCGTCAACTGAAGCTTGCCGAGACGGTCCCGCTCGTGCGGATCGACACCCGCCTGGTAAAAGACGATCTCGGGTCGAAATTGGTCGAGGAGGAGCGGGAGGTGCGCTTCGAGAAGGGCGAGATAGGCCTCGTCGCCGAGGCCGTTCGGGAGGGCGAGGTCGAGACGGCTCTGCTCCTTGTGGGCGGGAAAGTTCTTCTCGCCGTGCATCGAGAAGGTGAAGACGTCGGGATCGCCCTGAAAGATGGCGGCGGTCCCGTTGCCCTGGTGCACATCGCAGTCGATGATCGTCGCGCGGCGGATGCGGCGGTCGCGCTGGAGGACCCGGATGGCGATGGCGATGTCGTTGAGAACGCAGTAGCCCTCGCCGTGGTCAGCATAGGCGTGGTGGGTCCCACCGGCGAGGTTCGAGGAGACCCCGTCGCGGAGGGCGCTCTCGGCGGCAACGATCGTCCCCTGCACCGAGGCCCGCGAACGCCGCACCAGCCCCTCCGACCAGGGAAAGCCGCTCCGCCGCACCTCTAGCCGCGTCAGCTCTCCGCGAACGCAGCGGTGCCAGTACGCCGGCGCGTGGACCAG
>JBMUAP010000375.1:0-3863 GCA_049454155.1 Blastocatellia bacterium | reverse complement strand
GTCGAGAAGCTGGCGGGCAAGGCGACGTTGCAGATTGTCGGGGCCGAGGGCGGCTTTCCTGAGTCGATCTGGGATACGGTGCGCGACACCCCAGGTGTGCGGATTGCGCAGCCGGTCATCGAGGTGCTGGCCAACACTGCCTTCGCGGATGAGGGGAACCTGCTGATCGTCGGCGTCGACATGCTCGGCGACAGGGAGTTGCGCGAATACCAGTTCGACGAGGAGGCGAGCGAGATTGCCGACCCGCTGGTGGCCCTCGCCCAGCCCGATTCGATCCTGATTTCGCGCACCTTTGCCGCGCGCCACGGGCTGGGTGAGGGGGACCGCTTGCCGCTCTTCACTTCGCAGGGGCGGCGCGAGTTTGTCGTCCGTGGGATCTTCCAGCCGCAGGGGATCGGTGAGATCTTTGACGGGCAGATCGCGGTGATGGACGTCTTCAACGCGCAGTTCATCTTCAATCGCGGGCGCAATCTCGACCGGATCGATCTGTTGCATGACGAAGAGGTGGGGGACGCCGAGGCGCTCGCCGCACGGTTGCGGGCCGTTCTGCCACCGGGCATCGAGGTGACGCCACCAAGTGCGCGAGGGCAGGGCATCGAGAAGGCGATCTCGGCGATGCAGATCGGGATGCTCGTCGCGAGCTTCATTGCGCTGCTCGTCGGGGTCTTCATCATTTTCAACACCTTCTCGATCGCCGTCAATCAGCGGTGGAAAGAGATCGGGATCCTCCGCGCCATCGGGGTCGAGCGCGGCAATGTTCAGGCGATGTTTCTCGGCGAGGCGGCCGTCATGGGCCTGGTTGGCAGCCTGCTCGGAATCGGGCTTGGCTATCTGTTGGCGGTTGGCGCAGAGCGGTTGATGAGCGAAGTCGCCGCCAAGATCTTCAGCTATGTCGCCACGCAACAGCCGCCCGTCTTCCGCTGGGACTACGCCGTGACCTCGCTGCTGATCGGGATGGGGACATCGGTGGTCGGCGCTTGGTTACCGTCGCGGGCCGCCGCGCGACTCGACCCGATCCTCGCGCTCCACAACATCGAGGTCCGCCAGCGCGAGCAGGTGCTCGGGTGGGGCCGGGTCGGGCTTGCGCTCGCCTTGATCCTCGGCGGAGTGCTTTGCATTGCTTATGCGCCCTTGCGGGTCTCGCTCGATTACCAGTTTGGCTACCCGTTGATGATCATCCTCGGACTGGTCCTACTCCTTCCCAAATTTTCCGAGGGGCTCGCGCGGGCGCTGCGTCCCGCGATGGATCGGCTCTTTGGATCGGAAGGCAGACTGGCCGTCGAGGCGATGATCCAGTCGCCGCGCCGTACCTCGGCGACCGTTGGTGCCCTCATGATCGGGCTCTCCTTCGTCTTCTCGACGACCGCCTACGTCCAGAGCTATCAGCGAACGGTCTCCGAGTGGTTGGATCGCTTCATCAACTCTGACCTGATCATCTCGACCTCGGAGATGGCCCGATCGCGCACCTACCGCTTCAGCGAGGTGCTCAGCCAGCAGATTGCCGCGATTCCCGGCATTGCCCGGGTCGAGAACGTGCGGTTTCTCTTCGTGCCCTACGCCGACGATACGGTGGCAGTGGTCAGCTTCGAGTTTGACGGCTGGTTTGCGCGGGTACGCAACCCGATCGACCTTGGCGACTCGGCCGAGACACGGCGGATGCTGCGGTCGGGTGAGGGGATCATGGTCTCGCGCAACCTGACGACCCGCTACGGGCTGGGGCTCGGGGACTCGTTCCGGCTGGAGACCCCGACGACTCCGTTCGTTCGCCCGATCGTTGCCATCATCGACGACTACACCTCGGAAAAGGGCTCGATCTTCTTCGATCGATCGGTCTATCGGACCTACTGGAACGACGATGGGGTCGACATGATCGACGTCAACTTGACGGAGCCATCCCGGTTGGAGGCGGTCAAGCGGCAGATCCAGCAGACGCTGCGCGGCGAGCACCGCGCCTTTCTCTACACGCACACCGAGTACAAGCGCTGGGTGTTGGAGCTGATCGACGGCTTCTTCGTCATCAACTACATGCAGACGGCAGTGGCGGTAGTCATCGCCGCGTTGGGAATCATCAACACCCTCCTCATCTCAGTCACGGAGCGGAAGCGGGAGCTCGGGGTTCTGCGGGCGATGGGGGGGCTGCGCGGGCAGATCCGGCGGATGGTCCTCCTCGAGGCGGCCGCCATTGCCTTGGTCGGCTGGATCGCCGGCACCGTCGCGGGGATGCTCAATACCTACTTCCTGGTGAGGACCGCCGCTTCGATGGTCGGCGGCTTCACGATCCCCTTCCACTTCCCATTCGGGGCAGTCCTGCTGGCGATCCCGCTGACGGTGGGACTGGCGGTACTTGCCGCCTGGTGGCCGGCACGTCAGGCAGTTCACCTCGATGTCGTCGAGGCGATTGGTTACGAATAGATCTTCTGGAGAGGTCTCTCGATGCGCAAGATACGCACGCGATCCTGGTTTGGGCAAGCTGGCTGGCTGGCCCTGTTTTCGTCTCTTCTCCTGCTCTGGAGCGCTCCGCACATCGCGGCCCCGGAGGCGCGCTCGATCATGGAAGGGGTCTACCGGCAGGATACGAGCCGGGATACGCGCTGGCAGGCGTCGATGGACGTCTATGACCGCAAGGGGACGCTGCGGCGCAAGAAGTTCCAGTTCTATAAGCTGGGCGGATTGGGCAACAGCCGCACCTTGATCCGCTTCCAGGATCCGGCGGAGGTGCGCGGCGTCGGGTTGCTCTCGATCAACCAAGCCGGGACGGCAGAGAAGCGCGGAGCCGGAGATCGACAGTGGATGTACACCCCGGCGATTCAGCGCGTGCGCCGGATTGCCGCGCAGGAGCGTCGCCAGCGGTTCCTCGGGACAGACTTCACCAACGAAGACATGGGGGAGCGGGTTCTCGACGACTTCCAGTATAAGCTGCTTCAGGAACGCGAGATGATCGATGGGCGGCCCGCCTACAAGATCGAGGCACGGCCAGTGACGCCAGACCGCTCCCAGTACGCCTACCTCTACCTCTGGGTGCCGCACGATATCCCCTACGCGACGATCGTCGAGATGTATGATCGGAAGGGGCAACTGCTGCGCGTCTTGCGTGCGACCCAGCTCGAGCAGTTGTCCGGGATCTGGATTGCGCGGCGGCTGGAGATGCGCTCGCCGGTCGAGAATACCCGAACGGTGCTGCAGGTGGAGGAGGTCCGCTTCAACACGGGGCTCAAGGCCGATCTCTTCACCCAGCAGGCGCTCGAGCGGGATGTCGATTGAGGCTCCCCCACCTCACTGCCAGGGCGGGACCGGCTCGACCCGCCGCCCATTATTGACGACGAGCAGGACATCGAGCAGACCGGCGAGGTGGGTCCGCGGGTCGCGTTCGACAACGATCAGGTCGGCCTCAAAGCCGGCCCGTAACCGGCCGGTCCGCTGCCCAATTCCGAGGCAGTCCGCCGAGCCGCTGGTTGCTGCGCGGATCGCCTCCATCGGGGAGAGCCCGGCCGCGACCAGTTCCATGACCTCATTCCCCATCCGAAAATTGCTGGTTGGACCATAGTCGGTGTCGGTCCCGGCAGCGATGCGCAGCCCGAGCTTGATCGCGCGAGCCGTCGTTTCGCGGATGCGCGGGACCATGTGCTTGCCGCGAATCTGGAGGGTGACATCGTTGCGCGGTTCGAGCAGCTCGGCCATCGTTGCCAGCGTCGGGACGAGCCACGTTCCACGGGTCCTCATCTCTTCGAGGGTAGCGGGGGTGAGGTAGGTGCCGTGCTCGATCGAATGGACACCGGCACGCACGGCGGCAAGTCCTCCCGCCTCGCCGTGGGCGTGGGCGGCGACGGGCAGCCGTGCCCGTCGGGCCTCCTCGACGATCGCGC
>JBMUAP010000374.1:0-3865 GCA_049454155.1 Blastocatellia bacterium | reverse complement strand
GAACGGGTAATGATCGCTGCATCTACCGTTCGTTCCGATCTGCAAAGAGTCGATCGCCATTCGTTCATCCAAAGAATCGAATGGCGGTTGGGATGAACTGGTCCCCGTTTCCGCCGTCAGCAGCCGAGAAGCACAGCGTTGGCCGGCGATGACCAGCGGTGAATGGAAGGAGAAGGAAGAAGATGAAAATGGAGAAGATGATGAGGTCCCTGCCACAGATTGCATCCGGTCCTGGCCGGGAGGGGACCAGAAGTGCCGCATCCCATCGCTTGCTTCTGACGATCCTCTGTGGGGCGCTCGCGCTGACCGCTCTCTTGGTGACCGTGCCCACTCGATCGTCTGCTCAGCAGCCTGTCCCCGTCCAAACCGCCGCCCAGGGCGCGCCGAGTCAGCCCAGCCCGGAAGAGATTATCCGCCAGTTCACCACCAAAGAGTCTGAACTGCGCGAAGTCTGGAAAGAGTACTCTTACCAGCAAGAGTCCCGCCTGCAAGTGATTGGTCCCGCCAATACCATCTCCGGGGAGTACTACCAAGTCTCGGAGTTTGTCTTCAATGACGCCGGGAGGCGACTCGAGAAGATCATCAAAGCCCCTCCGTCGACCCTCGATCGGGCAGGGCTGATCATGACCCAGGAAGACAAGAACGCCTTCATCAATTTGCAACCCTTCGCCCTGGCGGCGGAGGACCTTCCCAATTACAGCGTCTCGTTTGTCGGGAAGGAGAAGATCGATGAGATCGACACCTATGTCTTCGATGTGACGCCCCGGATCATGGCCAATCGTCGCGAACTCAACCGGCTCAAGGACAAGCGCATCGAAGGAATCTACTTTATGGGACGCATCTGGGTCGACGAGGTCGACATGATGATCGTCAAGACGGCCGGCAAGATCGTGCCGGAATTCAAGCAGCGCTTCGCCAAGTTCGAGACCTACCGTGAGAACATCGACGGGAAATTCTGGTTCCCAACCTATACCTACGGGGACGACACGCTGGAGTTCGACCGCTTCCGGGTGCGGGTCCGCATGCAGATCAAGTATCGCAACTATCGTCGCTTCCAGTCGGATGTGCGAATCACCGGGGTGGATGAGCTGATCGAGGATCTCCCAGAGGAGGAGCCGAAGGAGGGTAGCCCCGCTCCGGAGGCCGGCAAGCCGCGCCCAAGCTCCAATCCACCAAAGCCCGAAAAGCCTAAGCGGCCGCGGTTTTGAGCCGGGTCCGCCAGAGGATTCCGATCAGTAGGAGACCTGTCGCGAGTGAGATTCCCGCGCCGAGGCCCAAAGAAGGGGGGCGGTAGCGGTACTCGACGAGGTGCCGTCCGGCCGGAACCACGACTGCACGAAGGTGGTAGTCGACTCGGTGCCAAGTCTCTTCCTGCCCATCGACCGTCACCTTCCATCCGGGGTCGGCTGGCTCACTGACGAGGAGGAGGGCCGTTCGACTGGCGTGAGTCTCGATCCGCAAGCGGTCTGCCTCTTGACTCAAGAGACGGACCTCCCCGTCGACACCTTTTCGCCCTTCGCTTCCATCAGATGACGTCAGGAATGGGTCGTACCACGAACGGGTTCCCGCGGGGGCCATCTCGACCAGGGCGGTTCGGCGTGGATCGAAGGGTCGGCCATCAGCATCCACAAAATCCCCACGAATCCACTTGAGCTGATCTCCGTCATAGGCCGGGAGGGCCTCTGCAACAAGCCAGCAACGCGGCAGGAGCTGCTGGTTCTCAAGAACCCGATAGTCTGCATACCCTAGGTCACCGCTTCGCGCGGCCGTCTCTCTCCAACGGGAGGAGGTGGCCGTCTCGTGACGACCGGTCATGTCACGGCGCTCGCCTGTCTTCACGTTTTCAATCCCGAGACCAAAGATCCGCAATCGATCTTCCCCGGTGCCTGTTCCTTCTGGGCGTTGGCCAAGAGGTCTGCGGCCGTGTGCGACTTCGACACGAAGAGGCAAGGAGCAGAGACGAAGAGCGGGGGGAAGCAGAACCCGCGTGGCGATCCGACCACCCGGCGAATCGAGGGGAACAGACCAGGAAGGGTCGGTTCCACACGCCACCGTCACCTCCCAAGGGGCTTGCGCGGGAAGCTCCGCTTCGAGGTGGAGGGTCTCCGCGTCGATTGACGGGGGAGGCGCGATCTCCCCACGCAGTCGCGTCGATGACGGAATCTCGACCGGGAGCAGGGGGGACAACGGCATCGGCTCCCAGTCAGGGGGAACCAGGACGTGACGGACGTTGAGCAGATCGAGCGTGCGGTCCCGCGGCATGAGGATGCTTCCCAGGTAGCTCCGCCCTCCCTCGTCGATCCCGGTCCACGTTTTATACCGCTGATCCAGCAAGGGGTCATACCCGGTCGCCATCCTCTTCCCGGCGAAGAGAAGCGGAGAGAACTCACCGTGCTTGGGTGCCAAGAGCACATGAGCCCGGTCGAGGGTGGCGGGATCTTCCCCTGACCGCGCGCGCAAGGTCGGCGGAACGGCGCGCCCGACCGCTCTCTCGATGCCCGGTGCGTGATGAATCGGCGCAAGCAGCGCGTAGAGATGGTACTCGGCGAGGAGTCCCGCGAGGAGCAGCCACGACCAGCGGCGCGACCATCGTTCCACCGGCCGCCCGTCAGTCCTTGCCCAGAGAAGAAGGCAGGCCAATATGGCGACGCCAATCGGGACGAGAAACTCCCCTCGAGCGAGGTCTAAAAACCCCTCGGGCAGCGATTGCCAGTCCGTCATTGACCGAAAGAACCGCTCGACTCGTCGGGAGTCGAAAAAGACCGTGGTACCAACCGTTCCAACCAGCAGAGTCAAGAGGAGGGCCGCTCCGCGAACGACAGCCCGGAGCCCCCTCTCCCTCTCCTGCCAAAAACGATCGAACGCGCGACCGGCCAGGACAGCGACGGCCAACGCGACGATCATCCAGTACCGATTCGGGCTGCGAAAATTGCTCAGGACCGGGACGTAGTAGAGCACCTTTGCCAGGGGAGCGAGATACTTTCCCATCACCAGCAGCAGACCTGCCAGCGCGGCCCCTACCCAGAAGAGGCCAACCCGATCGCGACTTCGCACCGCTTGCCAAGCCCCCCCCAAGGCCAGGGCCAACGCCAAGACTCCGAGATAGATCTGCGTCTCGTTGTGGTGCCAGGAGATTCCCCAGTAGGGCAAGGGGTAGAGTCCTTCTGCAAGTCCGAGAGGAACCGCGCTCTTGGCACCTTGCCCGTGAAAGAAAGGGATCAGGACTGTCAACAGCGAGGCGGGATGGATCGAGTGCAGCGTAAAGAGATCATAGCCCCATCCTTCCCGGACCGAACGCTGCGCGTGTTCCGCGGCCGGCAGGAGTTGGATGGCTGCCCCCAAAGCGCCGAGGGCATAGAGGGCCGTGACCTGCCAGAGAAATTTTCGAGTGAGAGGGCCGCGAAAGAGAGCGTACGCTCCGACCAGGCCTGCACCGTAGAGCAATGGTTGCGGATGAGCAGCGAAGACCTGCCAAGTCACCAGCAGAGCCCCGAAGACGACATCCCGCCAGCGGCCCTTCTGGGAGAGCCGCTCGACCACCAGCAGGATCCAAGGCATCAATGCCACTGCGTGCAGAAAGCCCGGGTAGAGCACCCGCGCCACCGCAAAGCCACTCAAGGTGTAGATGATCGACGAAAGAAACGCCGCGCGACGCGAGAGGCCAATCGCGCGGCCGTATCCATACGTCGTCAATAAGGCGAGAGAGAAGGTGAACTGAAGAGAGAGAGTGAGGGTTCGGGTGGTCGGCCCCCCCTTGACGAGCAGGTGAAGCCAGTTGAGCGGATCGAGCATCCCCGCCTGCCACAACGCGAAGAGCGGAATGCCACTGTAGAGGTCAGGATTCCAGAGCGGCCAGCCTCCAGAT
>JBMUAP010000373.1:0-3891 GCA_049454155.1 Blastocatellia bacterium | reverse complement strand
CTCGAAGACCCGCTCACACGAGACGTAGAAGTTGTTGGCATCGATCAGCGCAATCCCCGTCACCATGCACTCCTCCACAAAAGCTCAAAAGGCGCGGATCGAGAAGAGAACCCGCCCCGAGTACTCCCAACCCTGCGCCGCCTCTTCCTCTCCCGCCCCCTCCAGCAGAATCACCGGTTGCCCTTCCGCCACCAGCGCCCAGCCCCGCTCCCGCCGCTCGACCCGACGCACCAGCATCTCTTCGCCGACCCGCACCGCGACCATCTGCCCACCAACCATCGGCTCCGCACGGTCGATCACCAGCAGATCTCCCTCCTCAATTCCCTCCCCCCGCAGCAACTCCCCCTCCATCCGCGCAAAGAAGGTCGTCCCGGGCCGCCGTACCAGATACCGCCCGAGATCCAACCGCCCCCGCCGGTCCATCTCCGCCGGTGACGGAAACCCGACCGCCGTCCGCTCCTCTGTCCCTGCCCCTTCCCACTCCTCCTCGCTCACCTCGTCTCTTCCTCTCGTCTCTTCATTCCATCTCTTCTTTTTGGCCAGAGCTGACACGTCGTTTCATTCGTGCAACGCATCCTAGCATACCTCCACGGGGGAGAGAAAGTGGGAGGAAGCGGGTGGAGGACGCCCGATGGCACCCGGGGCCTGAGACGACACTGGCCCAAAAATCGTGTACACTGACCGGCACGAAGGCAGGGAGGACCGGGATCAAAATCGATAGCGAGAGGCGATCACCGGCATCTCCTGAACGGGAGGAGGAGGGGCAAATGGAGAGGAAAGAGCAGTTGGAAAAGATCGATCTGGCGGCGCAAGCAGCGCCGTCAAGCAGAAGGGGCCACAGAGGCAAGATTCTTCCCTGGAGATGGGAGACCGCGCTGGTCGTGACGCTGGCGCTGGGATGGATGGGAGCGGGATGCAGCATGATCAAGAGAGATGAGAGACCAACCGCGCCAGTGGCCTTGAAGAGGCCGAAGACAACAACGATCCACGGCTATACCGAAACGGACGACTACGCCTGGATGGCCGATAAGACCAAGCAGGATCCGGAGGTCCTCGCCTATCTCAAGGCAGAGAACGAGTATGCCGACCAGATGATGCGGGGCACGGAAGATCTGCAGAAGAAGCTCTACCAAGAGATGCTGGGCCGGATCAAGGAGACGGACGAGAATGTGCCGTACCGCCAGGGGGAGTACTATTATTACACTCGCACGGAGGAGGGAAAGCAGTACCCGATCTACTGCCGGCGCAAGGGGAGCCTCGACGCCCCCGAAGAGGTGACGCTCGACCTCAACCGGATGGCCGAGGGGAAGGCCTTCTTCAGCCTCGGGCTCTACCAGGTGAGCGACGATGGCAACCGGCTGGCATTTGCGACGGACGAGACCGGGTTCCGGCAGTACAAACTCTTTCTGAAAGAGCTGGCGTCGGGAGAGGTGACCGGGCCGCTGGCGGAGCGGATCACCTCGCTCGCCTGGACCACCGACAATCGGACGGTCTTCTACACGCAGGAAGATGAGACGACCAAGCGATCGAACCGTGCCTTCCGCCACGTACTCGGAACGGACCAGCACGAGCTGCTCTTCGAGGAGAAGGACGAACTCTTCAACATCGGGGTCGGCCGCACGCGGAGCAAGCAGTACGTCATGCTGACCTCGGCGAGCTACACGACAAGCGAGGTGCGGTGGGTCCGGGCAACCGCCCCGGCCACGCCGTTCCAACTGGTCGCGCCGCGTCGCGAGGGGCACGAGTACTACCTCGATCACCTCGGAGACTCCTTCTACATTCGCACGAACGATCAGGGCAAGAACTTCCGGCTGGTGACCGCGCCGCTGAGCGATGCCTCTCCCGGACAATGGAAGGAACGGATCCCGCACCGGCCGCAAGTGATGCTGGAGGATGTCGAGTGCTTCGCGACCCATTTTCTGACCCTCGAACGGGAGGATGGGCTGACACGGATGGAGGTCTACGACCTCGGGACAGGCGGCTCCCATCGGATCGAATTTCCCGAACCGGTCTATGTCGCCAGTGCTGGGACCAACCAGGAGTTCACGACGACCACCTACCGCTTTGGCTACGAGTCACTGATCACGCCGAAGTCCGTCTTCGACTATGACGTCAAGACGCGCACCCGCACCCTCAAGAAGCAGCAGCCGGTCCTCGGGGGATACCAGCCAGAGCAGTACATCTCGGAGCGGCTCTACGCGACAGCGGAGGACGGGGTCAAGATTCCGATCTCGATCGTCTACCGCAAGGACCGGCCGCGGGATGGACGTCAGCCCCTGCTGCTGGATGGCTATGGGTCCTATGGCATCTCGAACGATGTCGACTTCAACTCGGGGCGGCTCTCGCTGCTCGATCGCGGTCTCGCCTACGCCATTGCCCACATCCGGGGCGGTGGAGAACTCGGCAAGGACTGGCACGACCAAGGCAAGCTGATGAAGAAGATGAACACCTTCACCGACTTCATCCGCTCCGCCGAACATCTCGTCGCAGAAGGCTACACCGCAAAGGAGCGGCTGGCGATTACCGGGGGGAGCGCCGGCGGACTGCTCATGGGCGCGGTGACCAACCTGCGGCCAGACCTCTTCCGGGTCGTCATGAGCTACGTTCCCTTCGTCGACGTCATGAACACCATGCTCGACGCGACCCTGCCCCTCACGGTCGGAGAATACCTCGAATGGGGCAACCCGAACGAGAAGGCGGCGTACGACTACATGCGGCAGTACTCGCCCTACGACAACCTCGCGCGAAAGGCCTATCCGACCATGCTCATCCGGACCTCGCTCAACGACTCCCAGGTGATGTACTGGGAGCCGGCCAAGTATGTCGCCAAGTTGCGCGTGCAGAAGACGGATGACCACCCCTTGCTCTTCAAGACCAAACTGGAACCGGGAGGGCACGGTGGGGCCTCGGGCCGCTATGACCGATTGCGGGATACCGCGTTCGACTACGCCTTCCTCCTGCGAGAGCTGGGGGTTGGAGAGTAGACGAGAAAGAAGGCAAGAATGACAGGAATGACAGGCATGAGAAGGAGAGGAGTGATCTCGACATCCGTTTCCCGCCGAGCGCTGGTGGGACTGGCCCTGTGGGCCCTGCTCGGAGTGCTCGGGCTGGAGTCGAGGGCGCAAGAGATCCAGCGGATTCCGGATCGGGAGATCCGGCCGCTGCTGGATGAGATCGTCAGGGGAAGTGACCGCGTCCGGGAGTCGGTCAAGGAAGACCTGCAACGGGGACGAGGCAATGGGGGAGCGAGCGGCCTGCGGGAGCTGACCGAAGAGGTTGCCGTCGCCGCCCGTCGTCTGCGCAGCGCCTACCGCCCGGAGCGCCCCGCCGGAACGGAGGTCGAGGAGCTGCTGCGACGGGCCGAGCGGGCCGAGCAGGCCGTCTTTGCCAACTCCCAACTGCACCAGACGCGGCAGGCCTGGGCGTCCCTGCCAGGGCTCTTCGACAAATTGGCCTTCGCCTATCGCACGACCGTCAAGGGGGCGGGCAAGAGTGGGCGTCCGGCACGGATGAGCGACCGGCAGATCGTTGAGCGGGTCGAGACCGTTCACTCCCTGGCCAGCCAACTGCGCCGGGAGATCGGGCAAGCCTACGAGAGCCGCAATGGGTCAGGAGGGGATTGGCGCGCACGCGAGGCCGCCCTCGTCAACCTGCAGGACCTGGTCGAGACGAGCAAGCGCCTCACCGGGAAGGTCGGCAACCCCGGATCTGGCGGCACAGAGATGGGCCAGTTGATCCGTTTCGGCAAATCCCTGCAGCGCCATTTTCTGAAAGAGCCCCCTTCCCCGCTGCTGCGGGATCGTTGGCGGTCGATCGTCCTTCAGCTCAACGAGCTGGCGCGGGAATATCGACTTGACACCATCTGATCCAAGTCCAGGCCCAAGCCCAAGC
>JBMUAP010000372.1:0-3900 GCA_049454155.1 Blastocatellia bacterium | reverse complement strand
CCCGCCCCGGGTACCAGCGATCCCGGTGGGACGCCAAGCGGACTGGGTCGCCAACCCGATCGACGCCTTCATTCTCGCGGATCTGGAGGCCAATCAGTTGACGCCCTCGGCACCCGCGGACAAGCGGCCGCTCCTGCGCCGGGTGACGTATGACCTGACGGGGCTCCCCCCCACCGCCGCCGAGGCGGAAGCCTTCCTCGCCGACTCCTCCCCGGACGCCTACCGCAAGGTCATCGACCGGCTGCTGGCCTCCCCGCGCTACGGGGAACGCTGGGCACAGCACTGGCTCGATGTCGTTCGCTTCGCGGAGACCAACGGCTTCGAGCTCGACCAGGATCGGGAGCAGGCGTGGCGTTACCGCGACTACGTCATCCGCTCGCTCAATGAGGACAAGCCCTACCACCGCTTCCTCCTCGAACAGCTCGCCGGGGATGAGATCGCTCCCGACGACTTCGAGATGCGCGTGGCGACGGGCTTTCTGCGGGCAGGGCCACAGCACGTCGTCGCCGGGAACCAGGATGAGGCGCTCAACCGCCAGGAGTGGTTGACGGAGGTGATGTTTGGCGTGGGCAATGGGATCCTTGGGCTGACCGTTGGGTGTGCCCGCTGCCATGACCACAAGTTTGATCCCATCCTCCAGGCCGACTTCTACCGGTTGCAGGCCTTCTTTGCCGCTTCCGATAATCTTGATTACAGCAAGCCGACTCCGGCGGAGAAGACGGCGTACGAGGCGGCGGTCGCGGCGCACAAAGAGAAGTTGAAGCCGATTCGCGAGCAGATCGGGGTGATCGAGAAGCCCTACCGCGATCGCCTGCGCGAAGAGAAGCGTGCGGCGCTCGAGCCGACCTTTGCCTCCGCCCTCACCAAGCCCGCCGATCAGCGGACGGAGGAGGAGAAGGTCCTGGCCAAGGATGCCCAGCGGATGCTCAACGTCAGTTGGGAAGAGATCCTCGCGGTCTTGACCCCGGAGGACCGCGAGCGCCGCACCGCCCTCCGCCAGCAGATGCACCGGCTCGAACTCTTCGCGCCAGAGCCGTTGCCGAAGGCGCTCGCCGTCTCTGACGTCAAGTGGCCCGTGCCCGCCCAGCATATCCTCAAGGCGGGCGATCCGCACCGTCCTGGGGCCGAGGTCGCCCCCGGCTTCCTCACCGTACTGCTGCCGCCGGATGCGCCCTGGGAGGCCCCGGTCCAGCCGATCGAGAAGGGCACCTTCAAGGCGACTGGCCGCAAACTGGCGCTCGCCGAGTGGCTCACCCGGCCCGACCACCCGCTGACGGCCCGCGTCATCGTCAACCGGCTCTGGCACTACCATTTTGGTCGTGGGATCGTCGCGACCCCCAACGACTTTGGCCGCAACGGGATGGCTCCGACCCACCCGGCCCTGCTCGATTGGCTCGCGACCGAGTTCGTCAAGCAGGGATGGTCGCTCAAGGCGCTCCACCGCCAGATGCTCCTTTCGAACACCTACCAGCAACGATCGGACAACGATCCGCGCAAGGCGGCGCTCGACCCCGGCAATGGCTGGTTCTGGCGGATGAACCGCCAGCGGCTCGACGGGGAAGCGCTCCGTGACGCGATCCTTGCTGCCTCTGGAAACCTCACCGAACAGCTCAATGGTCCGCCCATCCGCGTCCCGCTGGAGCCAGAGGTCTATGACACGATCTTCACCGAGTTTGAGCCGGACAACCTCTGGCCCGTCCACCCCGACGCACGGCAGCATACCCGCCGCAGCCTCTACTTGTTGCGCAAGCGCAACGTCCGCTTGCCGATGTTCGTCGCCTTCGATTCGCCGGATATGATGAGCTCGTGTGGGGCGCGGACCACCAGCGTCCACGCGCTCCAGTCGCTGACGCTCCTCAACAGCGACTTCATGCTCCAGCAGAGCCGTACGCTCGCCGCGCGAGTCCTGCGCGAGGCGGGCCGCGAGCCAGCCCGGGCGATCCCCTACCTCTACCAAGTGACGATGGGACGGCCCGCCCGTGCCGACGAGCTGCGCTTGGCGCGGAGCTTCCTGACGGCCCAGACCCGCCTCATCGAGCAGCGGCTCCGCCAAGGCGAACCCGTGGCCACGCTCCCCGATGCACCAGCCGGTCTTCCCCCTGCGGCCGCCGCCGCCTGGGTCGACCTGTGCCTGCCGACGATGAATCTGAACGAGTTTCTTTACGTGAGGTAACCGCCATGAGACGCAAGCAGGGAACTGAACACTGGAATCTGACCCACGACCGGCGCACCTTTCTCAGCCAAGCCGCGCATGGCTTTGGCGCGGTCGCCCTCTCCAGCCTCCTCGCCCGTGACTCCGCGGCGGCCTCCTCCCCGTTGCTGGAAGGGCCAGCCGTGAGCGGGAATCCCCTCGCCCCGCGTGCCCCCCATTTCCCGGCCAAGGCCAAGTCGGTCATCTTCCTCTTCATGGTCGGCGGTCCGAGCCAGATGGAGACCTTCGATCCCAAGCCGGTGCTCGACCAGATGGATGGGCAGCAGATGCCCGCCAGCTTCGGCGCGGTCAAGAGCCAGTTTGTCAAGCTGGGAACTCCACTGATGCGCAGTGCCTGGGGCTTCCAGAAGTATGGCCAAGCCGGCATCGACATCTCCGACCTCTACCCGCATCTGGCGACCTGCGCCGATGACTTGGCGGTCATCCGATCCTGCTACACCGAGAGCTTTGTCCACGCCCCGGCGATGTACCAGATGGTCTCAGGGCGCGTCCTCGCCGCGCATCCGAGCCTGGGGTCCTGGGTGACCTACGGCCTCGGCAGTGAGAGCGAGAACCTTCCCGCCTACTGCGTCATGACCCAGCCGGAAGGCCTCCCCGAAGGAGGGGCCCCGATGTGGGGGGCCGGCTATCTGCCGACCGTCCACCAGGGAACGGTGCTGCGCAATGGCGCCACTCCGATCCTCCACCTCGCGCCGCCGAAGGAGATCGGGCGCAACCAGCAGCGCCGCCTCCTCGACTACCTGCGTGATCTCAACTCCCTCCACGCCCCGGATGGCGATCACGAACTCTCTGCCCGCCTCGCCTCCTACGAGCTGGCCTACCGCATGCAGCAGCACGCTCCGGAAGCGGTCGATCTCTCCCGCGAGACAGCGGCGACCCGGGCCCTCTACGGCGTCGACGAGAAGGAGACCCGCGAGTTCGGCACCCGCTGCCTCCTCGCCCGCCGCCTCGTCGAACGCGGCGTCCGCTTCGTCCTCCTCTTCTCCGGCGGTGGTCCTGTCAGCGTCCAGTGGGATGCCCACGACAACGTCAAGACCAACCACGAGCAGATGTGCCGCTGGACTGACAAACCCATCGCTGGCCTCCTCAAGGACCTCAAGAGCCGGGGCCTCCTCGACGAGACCCTCGTCATCTGGGGCTCCGAGTTCGGCCGGACTCCCGTCTCGGAGAACGGCAAGGGCCGCGATCACAACCCGACGGCCTTCACGATGTGGATGGCCGGCGGGGGCGTCAAGGGCGGGCAGATCCTCGGGGAGACCGATGAGCTTGGCTTCCGAACCGTCGGCGAGCGCTACCACCCCCGTGACCTCCACGCGACCATGCTCCACCTTCTCGGCCTCGATCAGATGAAGCTGACCTACCTCCACAATGGCCGCAATGAGCGACTGACCGATTTCGGAGGAACCGTCATCCAGAAGCTCGTCTAGGGAATGGGGGCGAGGGAATAGGGGCGAGGGGCGTGGGGACAGCGGCCGGCTCTGGGTGTGTGGCCCTCCCCAAGCTTGCTGCCAGAGACCTGTCGGGGCAACCCTGGTGATTGCCACATCTCCCGCTCCAATGAGACTGGGGGCAGGCAGAAGGCCTCCTGCATGCGCGGGCCTCCGGCCCGCATGGTCCTCCCTAAGCCTGCTGCGAGAGATCCGTTGGGGTAACCTTGGTGATCGCGCCATCTCCCGCACAAACTAGAC
>JBMUAP010000371.1:0-3900 GCA_049454155.1 Blastocatellia bacterium | reverse complement strand
CCTGCCCCACCGATTCCCACCAGAAGTCCTCGCCGACGCGGCGAAGGGCACTCCGATGGTCATGGAGAAGGATTGGCAGGGCAGACTTGATCTGCGAGCACTTCCAACGGTAACGATCGACGGAGAGACGGCCCGCGACTTTGACGACGCGATCAGCCTGCAAGAGTTGGAGGGTGGGCGGTTTCTCCTCGACGTTCACATCGCGGATGTCAGCTGGTACGTCCGGGAAGGGAGCGTGCTCGACACCGAGGCCCGCTTACGGGGGACCTCGGTCTATTTTCCCGAGCGGGCTCTTCCAATGTTGCCGGAGGAGCTCTCGAATGGAATCTGCTCCCTGCGGCCTCAGGTTGACCGCTTGGCCCTCACCGCCAGAATGGAGGTGAGCCAAGAGGGAGAGGTCAGCGGCTACCGGATCTGCGAAACAGTCATCCGCAGCCAGGAACGAATGACCTATACCGATGTCAACCGGCTTCTCTCAGGGGGGGAACCTGCATTGGCCGAGCGCTACGCCCCCCTGCTTGACCTCTTCCGGACCATGGAACGGCTGGCGCGAATCCTGATTCGTCGACGAAGCGCGCGCGGAGCGATCGATTTCAACCTTCCCGAATCGATCTTCGAGTTTGACGACGAAGGGCGGGTCGCGGGAGTGCTCAAGGCGGAGCGCAACATTGCCCACCGCCTCATCGAGGAGTTTATGCTCCTCGCCAACGAGACGGTCGCTGGCCACTTGGAGCGGCTGGGGATCCCCTCGATCTACCGGGTCCACGCCCCTCCCGACCCGCTACGGGTGCTCGAATTTGCCGAGCTGGCCCAAGCTTATGGCTACCGCTTCCCTTTGACCAACGTTCAGTCTCACGACTACCAGCGACTGTCACGCCAACTGGAAGGGAGACCAGAGGAGCGGGTCATCGCCTACGCGATGCTGCGGTCTCTCCAGCGGGCTTGTTATGAGGCCGAGAACCAGGGCCATTTCGGATTGGCCGCCCCGGTCTACACCCACTTCACCTCTCCAATCCGACGCTATCCCGACCTGCTGGTTCACAGGTTGTTGCGGAGGCTGCTGCAGGACCATCCGGACTGGGGAGATGGACGCGGAGCTTTCCAGCGCAAGGCAGCAGGGCGCGCAGTTCCGCGGCAATTCGAACTGACACAATGTCGATGGCTGGCCCGGGAAGCGAGTGAGCGAGAACGGGGGGCAGACGCGGCCGAGAGGGAACTTGACGAATGGCGCAAGGCGGCTTTCATGGTGGAACGCATTGGAGAGCAGTTCGACGCCATGATCATCAACGTTCAGGAATTTGGCTTTTTTGTCGAGCTGACCGAGTTCTTTATCGAGGGGCTTGTGCCGGTTCGCAGCCTGACGGACGACATCTATCGGCTGGAACCGCAGACCCACAGCCTCATCGGCCGTCACCACGGCCAGCGATTTCGGCTGGGGGAGAGCATTCAGGTTCGAGTCGACCGGGTCAATGTCGATCGTCACCTGATCGACTTCTCGATCGTTCGCCCGGGCGTGAGCAAGCAGAAAGGTGCGGTCCGGCGCAGCGGCCGGCGCACTTCCCATCGGTCATAGAGGGCTTGCGTCGACTGATCATTCTGCCATCTTCGGCTGGTCAGGAGAGGAAAGAAGGATCAACGGACGCTTCTGGTCTCCTCCTCCTTTTCTATCCAATGTCCTGTCAATCAAGCCAAAGAAGAACAGCAAAGAAAGGAGCGGATCGAATGAAGAAGTGTCGTGGATGGCTGCTGTTTCCCTGCGCGTTGGTCGCGCTGATCTTCTCGTCCATTCCCGCCCAGAACCAGCCGACCAATCACGGGCTGGCAGCTGGCCGCAAACTCTTTCTACGCAACTGTGCCAGTTGTCACGGAATGGATGGCAGGGGGAATGGGATTGTCGCCGCTTCTCTCAAGAAACAACCCCCAGATCTGACAAGCATTCCCCGGCAGGAGGGGAAGTTCCCTGTCCAGAAAGTGGTGATGACGATCACCGGGGAGCTGGCGCTGCCCATTCACGGCGAGCGCGAGATGCCCGTTTGGGGGAATATCCTCAGCAGCGAGGAGGTAGGAACCCTGGTCGGCTATCTTGAGAGCATCCAGAATCCGATTGCCACCCGTGAAAGGTAGCAATCGATCTCGATTCGAGAGGGGAGGAGCGCCCGGGGGGGCAATCTGGCGGGCGCTGCTGCCTCCACCTGACGTTAAGCAGTGCGCAAGCGGCGCACGGTCTCCGCAACGACCGAGTCGACCGGGAGATCAATGGTCGTCCGAGAGGCGCGGTCATAGAGTTCGACGAGCCCCTCTTTCCACTTCTTCGGTCCCAAGCGGATCTGCAACGGAAAGCCGACGAGATCAGCGTCATTGAGCTTGACACCTGCCCGCTCATCGCGATCATCGAAGAGAAGGTCGATTCCCGCTTGACGAAGTGCCGCATCAAGACGCTCCGCTGCCGCACGCAATTCCGCATCCTTGACGTTGAGCGGGGTGAGAACGGCCTCGAAGGGGGCAATCGAGACCGGAAAGATGATCCCAGCCTCGTCGTGCCAACGCTCGATCGCGGCAGCGAGGATCCGTTCGACGCCAATCCCATAACAGCCCATGACCAGCGGAGACTCTTTTCCCTCTGGGGTCAGCACCGATGCCCCCATCGAGACGGAGTACTTGGTACCCAGCTTAAAGATATGACCGACTTCGAGTGCCTTGGCGACCCGCAAAGGCGAGCCGCAGGTCGGGCAGGGTTCTCCACTCGCCGCACTGCGCAGGTCGACCCAGGCGGTCGGCGATAGGTCTCGTTCGACACTCACCCCCCGGAGGTGCGCATCGTCCTTGTTGGCGCCCGTCGTCATATTGCGTCGCCCGCGCAGCGCCTCGTCAACCAGTACCCAGCAATGGGTCACCCCAACGGCACCAAGGCTGCCGGCTTGCGCCCCAAGCAGTTCTTGGATCTCTTCCGGGTGCGCCGGTCGAATGGCTGCCATCTCCCACCCGTCGCGTTGGACGAGAGGAGAGATCGTATTCTGCAGCTTGATCTCGTTGAGGGTGTGGTCCCCGCGTAGCAATGCCAGAAAAGGATGCGAGCGTGTCTCCAGGCCCCTCGCGGCAACCGCGACAAAGACGAGCGTCTTGATCTGACGATCGGCGGAAGCCCCTTCCGAAAACTGGACCAGGTCGTCAATGGTGCGCACACCAGGAGTGGGAAACTCCTCCAACGCCAAGGTCTCCTCGCCGTCATCGACGGGGACGATTCGGGAAGTGGCCTTCTCAAGGTTGGCGGCGTAATGGCATTGCGCGCAACTGGCGACCAGATCCTCCCCGGCATCGGTGTAGACCATGAACTCGTTGGAGGCCGAGCCGCCCATCGCCCCTGTATCTGCCTCGACGATGACATAGTCGAGACCGCAGCGGGAGAAGACACGCTCATACGCCTGTCGCTGGGCTTCAAAAGACCGATCCAGCCCGGCCTGATCCAGATCGAACGAGTAGGCGTCCTTCATGGTGAACTGACGAACCCGCAGCAGACCGGACTTGGGACGAGCCTCGTCGCGGAACTTGGTCTGGATCTGGTACCAGACCTGGGGCAGCTGCTTGTAGGAGCGAAGTTCCCGACGGGCAATATCCGTCATCACCTCCTCATGCGTCATGCCCAGACAGAGGTCTGCCCCCTTGCGGTCCTTGAGGCGAAACATCGTCTGGCCCATCACCGACCAGCGCCCACTCTCCTGCCAGAGCTCCGCCGGATGCAGCGCCGGCAAGTAGAACTCCTGGGCACCAGCCGCCGCCATCTCTTCGCGGATGATCTGGGTGATCTTGAGAATCGAACGCTGCGCCAAAGGGAGGTACGAGTAGAGCCCAGCGGCGAGCTGACGAATCAACCCCGCCCGCAACATCAATCGGTGGCTGACC
>JBMUAP010000370.1:0-3901 GCA_049454155.1 Blastocatellia bacterium | reverse complement strand
CCATCAATCGCGAACTCACCTTCGCCCGCCTCTGCGGCGCCTTCGCCCTCCTCGAAGGGGGCGAGAAGGGGGAACTCGCCATCCAGTTTGCTTATGGATTGAGCGAGGGTGAAAAGCGCCGTGGCCGTTATCGGCTCGACGAAGGCATTACTGGAAAAGTCGTCTCGACAGGCCGTCAGGTGATTGTTCCGCGGGTCAGCCAGGAGCCCCTCTTTCTCAATCGGACCCGTCGCCGCAGTCCCGGTGATGAGGAGTCGTTCCTCTGTGTCCCGATCAAGGACCGTCGGAAGACGATCGGCGCCCTTTCGATCATCTATCCCTTCCAGGCCAACCGCAATTTCGAGGACTCGATCAAGGTCTTGACGATCGTCGCCTCGATGATCTCCCAGAGCCTCCGCCTCTCCCAGATGGTCCGGCAGGAGCGCGCACAACTGGTCGATGAGAACGCCTCTCTCAAGCGCGAACTCCAGAAGAAGTACGAGTTCCGCAACATCATCGGCACGGGCAAGGAGATTCGGAATGTTTATGAGCAGATCGCCCAAGTCGCTCACACCAACACCACCGTCCTCATTCGGGGCGAGTCTGGGACCGGGAAGGAGCTGGTCGCCCACGCCATCCACTACAACAGCCCCCGTTCCGCCCGCCCTTTCGTCAAGGTCAACTGTGCCGCGCTTCCCGAGTCCCTCATCGAAGCCGAACTCTTTGGTCACGAAAAGGGCGCTTTTACCGGGGCGGTGGCCAGCAAGAAGGGGCGCTTCGAACTCGCCGAGGGGGGAACCCTCTTCCTCGATGAGATCGGAGACCTCTCTCCAGCCATGCAGGTCAAATTGTTGCGCGTCCTCCAGGAACGTGAATTTGAGCGGGTTGGAGGAACCGAGACGCTCAAGGTCAATGTCCGGCTGATCGCCGCCACCAATGTCGATCTCGAACAGGCTGTCCAACAGAGCCGCTTCCGCTCGGACCTCTACTATCGACTCAATGTCTTCTCGATCTACCTCCCCCCTCTGCGGGAACGCAAGACCGATATCCTCCTCCTCGCCGAACATTTCCTCGACAAGTATGCCAAGCAGAACGCCAAGCAGATCAAACGCATCTCGACATCGGCCATCGATATGCTCATGACTTATCATTGGCCCGGGAACGTGCGAGAACTCGAAAATGTCATCGAGCGGGCGTCCCTCGTCTGCGAAGGGCACGTCATTCACGGCTATCACCTCCCACCCACCCTCCAGACCGCCGAGGGCTCCGATACCCAGATCACCATGAGCCTCGAACAGGCCGTCTCTGGATTCGAAAAAGAGCTGATTCAGGACGCCCTCAAGACGGCCCGCGGCAATCGGGCCCGCGCCGCTCGACTCCTCGATACGACTGAGCGCATCCTCGGGTATAAAGTCCTCAAGTATGAGATTGATGTGCGCCGCTATAAGTGATCTGGGTGCCGAAAATGTGGGATTGCTTTCAAAAACACACATAAATGTAAAGAATAGAGAAAGTCGAAACAAGGCTCCCCTCCCGTCATCTTATTGAATGGCAAGCGGTTCTCCGAGATCTTCTCCTCTGGCCTCGAAATTGCATATCTAACTCTGTTATATGAAGCAGGTTGCTCGACTCCGATTGCTCTACCGAGTGGGTCCGCGAGATGTTGGGTCGCCCTCGGGGCTGTTTCGCAGGAACCAGCGGGGGTCGGAGAGGGTAGTCAGCGACAGCGTCATTCTGAATGGGGAAACGGTTGGAGCGGTTCTTCGCAGGTCTGAGAAGCGACAGATAACTAGTTGAACAGGATTTGGATAGGAGAATCTATGAGTGTGACTGGCAATCAAGGGAGGTTGTGGGCGATCGGGGAGGTGACGACACGCACCCCCCGGACGATTCAGAACGGCAACAAGGCGTCGGATTACTACGGGTGCAACACGTTCAGCCAGAAGGTGATGGTCGAGAAGTTGCCGAAAGACATTTACAAATCGTTATCGAAGACGATCCGGACGGGGCACAAGCTGGACCAGAGCATCGCCGCGAGCGTCGCACACGCGATCAAGGAATGGGCGCTCGAGAATGGCTGCACCCATTTCTGCCATTGGTTTCAGCCGAATACCGGGATTACGGCGGAGAAGCACGACGCATTTCTGACGGTCGATGCGGATGGGCAGGCGATCGAGCGGTTTTCGGCTTCGCAGTTGGTGCAGAGCGAACCGGACGCCTCGAGTTTTCCCTCGGGCGGGATGCGGGCGACGTTTGAGGCGCGCGGGTACACGATCTGGGATCCGTCGAGCCCGATCTTCATCATGGAAGGGCCGAACGGGAAGACGCTCTGCATCCCCTCGGCGTTCATCTCGTACCACGGTGAGGCGCTTGACAAGAAGACGCCACTGCTGCGATCGGTCGAGTATTTGAGCGCCAACGCGTTGCGGGTGCTGAAGTTGTTTGGGAAGACGCCGACCAACGTCGAGGCGACATTGGGGCCGGAGCAGGAGTATTTTCTGATCGACGAGGCCTTCTTTGCGCTGCGGCCAGACCTGCAGGCGTGTGGCCGCACCTTGATCGGGGCACCTCCACCAAAGGGGCAGCAGCTCGAGGACCAGTACTTTGGCAGCATCAAGAACCGGGTCCTCGCCTACATGCAGGAGGTCGAGCACGAGTCGTTCAAGTTGGAGATTCCGGTCAAGACGCGCCACAACGAGGTTGCGCCGAGCCAGTATGAATCGGCCCCGGTCTTTGAGATGGTCAGCGTGGCGACGGACCACAACCAGTTGACGATGGAGGTGCTGCGCAAGGTTGCCAAGCGACACAACCTCGCGTTTCTGATTCACGAGAAGCCATTTGCCGGGATCAACGGGAGTGGAAAGCACAACAACTGGTCGATGGCGACTTCGGATGGAGAGAATCTGCTGGAGCCGGGAGCGACGCCAGAAGAGAATCTGCAATTCTTGGTCTTCCTGGTGGCGACAATGAAGGGGGTCTTCACCCACGCGAAGTTGTTGCGGGCGGCGATTGCCAGTTCGGGTAACGACCACCGGTTGGGAGCGAACGAGGCTCCGCCAGCGATCATCTCGGCTTTTCTCGGACAAGCGCTGACCCGTGTCCTCGACGCAATCGAGACCAACCAGATGGAGGGGGCGACGACCGAGACGCAAGTGATCAATCTGGGGATCTCGAAGCTCCCGGAGATTGCCAAGGACAACACGGACCGCAACCGGACCTCGCCATTCGCCTTTACCGGCAACAAGTTCGAGTTCCGGGCGGTCGGATCGACCGCTTCGACCGCCACGCCAATGGCGACGCTCAACGCCGCAGTGGGCGAGGCGCTCGGAGAGCTGGCCGATCGGCTCGAGGCCAAAACCAAGAAGCTCGGGGATTTCAATCAAGCGGTGATCGAGTTGGTCCGGGAGTACGTCGTCGAGACCAAGGCGATCCGGTTTGAAGGCAACAACTACTCGGATGAGTGGGTGGTCGAAGCCGAGAAGCGAGGCTTGGCGAATCTGCGGAAGACACCCGAGGCACTCGCGCAGTTGGCGACGGAGGAGGCGAAGGCACTCTTCACCAAGGCGGGAGTCTATACGGTGGAGGAGCTCGAAGCCCGTTACCATCTCGAACTGGAGCGCTACATCAAGGACCTGGAGATCGAGGTCGCCTGTCTCGATGAGATGGTCTCGACACTGGTCCTGCCGGCGGCCTACAAGCATCAGACAACCTTGGCGGCGGCGGTTGCCAGCCTCAAGGCGGTGGGCCTCGACGGCGAGCTGGTCGCAGGGCAAATGGCCGATCTGCAGCACATTGTTGGGCTGATTGCCGGGCTCAAAGCGACCCAGTCGGCCCTGCGCGAGGCGGCGGCCCAGGCGGAGTCGGAAGATATGCTGGCGAAGGCGACCGCCCTGGCCTACCAAGTTGCGCCGGCGATGGACGC
>JBMUAP010000369.1:0-3915 GCA_049454155.1 Blastocatellia bacterium | reverse complement strand
TATCCAACTGAGCTACGGGCGCCCATCTCTGCTCCACTCCACTGTGGCCAATCCTGATCAGAGGAGGAGAGGATCCAGTGATCCTTTCCAGTGATCCTTTCCAGTGATCCTTTCCAGTGATCCTTTCCAGTGACTCTTCTCGCCGTTCAGCACCCACGTGGAGCAGTTCCAATTCGCCTGATGTTCTACCACACTTTGCTCCTCGCGAAAAGCCCTCGCGAAAATGAGCTTGCGTCGTTTGCAAAGGTCCGGGTGTGAAGCTACTCTTCTCCTCTTTCACAAAGACGGAGGGGGTGGCACAGGGCGGGGGCCACCGCGCAACGTGCGGTCCGGTCAGCAGGAGATTCCATGAAGAGAATTGGCGTGGGCATTGTCGGTCTTGGAACGGTCGGAACAGGCGTGGTGCAACTGCTGGAGCAGCTCCCGCAATTTTCGATTGAAGGAGTCGCGGTCCGTTCGCTCGATCGTCAGCGAGAGGTCGATCTGCCCCGGGAGCTGTTGACCGACAACCCCTTCTCCCTGCTGGAGAATCCGGCGGTCGAGGTACTGGTCGAAGTTGCCGGAGGGACCGATCCGGCCTATCGCTTGGCCAAGGAGGCACTGCTGTCGGGCCGGGACCTCGTCACCGCCAACAAGGAGCTGATCGCGCGCCACGGCGCGGAACTCTTGGCGATCGCGGCGGAGCAAGGAAAGACGGTCTTCTTCGAGGCTGCGGTCGGCGGAGGAATTCCGGTCATCTCGACGCTGCATTGGGGATTACGGGCCAACCGGATCACGCGGGTCGCAGGAATCGTCAATGGAACGACCAACTATATTCTGACGCGAATGGAGAAGGAGCGACTCTCCTTTGGGGAGGCGCTCGCGGCGGCCCAGGCGGCGGGCTTTGCCGAGGCAGATCCGAGTGCAGATGTCGAAGGGCGCGATGTCGCGTTCAAGATCTCGATCCTCGCATCCTTGGCCTTCCGGGCGACGGTCGACGTCGAGGCCGTCTACCGCCAAGGAATCACCTCGATCTCCGATCTCGATATCGACTTGGCGAAAGAGTTTGGCTATCGGATCAAGATGATCGGGCTGGCACAACCCACTCCAGATGGGCGGCTCGATCTGCGGGTTCACCCGATGCTGATCCCGCTCGACCACCCCCTCGCTGGGATCGACGGAGTCAACAACGCCATCCTCCTTCGCGGGGACGCCGTTGGTGAGGTCATGCTGACCGGTCCGGGCGCGGGACGTATGCCAACGGCGAGCGCCGTCGTCGGCGATCTCCTCAATCTCGCCGACTCGATCCAGCCACCTCCTGCCCCGAAGACAACTCAGGCTCTCTCGATCCTCCCCGTCGAGGAGACCCATAACGCCTACTACATCCGCGTGCAGACGCGCGACATCCCGGGGGTGATCGGCAATCTCGGAAGCGCCTTCGGCGCTCACGGCGTCAGTCTCCACAGCGTCACCCAGCGGGGCGTGGCGAGCAATGGAGAGGCGACGATCATCCTCCTGACGCACTTGGTACAAGAGGCGCCCGTTCTCGCCGCACTCACCGCCATCGAAAAGCAGCCGACGACCCTGGCAATCGGAGTGGTGCTGCGGGTCTTGGTCTGATCGCCAGATGGCTCCTATCTTCGCCGCTCCGGGACTGGCCGAGTCGGATCGGCGAGAGGAAGCCGCAACTGAAATTCAGTTCCCTCCCCCAGGCGGCTGGTGACGCTGATCGTCCCTCCGTGCGCTTCGACAATCCAACGCACAATCGAGAGTCCCAACCCCGTCCCGGGGGCTGAGCGGTCTCCCGTCATGGCCGAGCGACGAAAGAATCGGTCAAAGATGAAGGGAAGGTCCTCGGGCGGGATCCCCCGCCCAGTATCGCGCACTCGCAGCAGGGCATCTCCTGACTCCTCGGTCAGCGTCAGGGCAATCTCGCCGCCCTCGCCAGTAAACTTGACGGCGTTGTCGATCAGGTTGATCAGCATCTGGCGCAGCCGAAGTGGATCGGCGGGGAGCACCAGATCGTGCGGTACGTCCGAAGTCCACGTCAGCTTCTGGCGCCGCTGCGCGGCCAAGGGTTGGAGATACTCGACCACCTCCTGACCGAGCGTAGTGACGTTGACCGGTTGGCACTCGAGCTCGAGCCTCCCAACATCGGCCCGTGTCAACAAGAGCAGGTCTTCCACCAGCCGGGAGAGGCGAACCGTCTCCTCCAGCGTCGAGGCAAGCACCTCCTGGTACTCCTGGACGGTCCGCTCGCGGCGCAGGGCGATCTCCAAGTCAGCCCGAATGACCGACAACGGCGTTCGCAATTCATGCGAGGCATCGGCGGAGAACTGTCGTTGGCGCTCGAAGGCCGCCTGCAGCCGGGCGACCATCTGGTTGATCGTCACGGCGAGGCGGCCAATCTCATCCGGGTGAGGCGGAACGGGAACACGTTCCGTCAAGTCGCCCCCACCGATGCGATCGGCGATTTTGGTCATTCGATCGACCGGACGCAAGGCCTGCCGCGCCAGGATCAGCCCCCCAAAACTGCCCATCAAGAGCACCAGGGGCAGGGTCAACCCCAGCCCGACGAGCAACCGGCGGCGGGCTCGTTCGAGAGAGCGCAGCGACTGTCCCAGTCGAATAAAGTAGGTCCCCGGCTCTCCTTCCGGGTCACGAACGCGGCGGGTCGCCACCCGCAAAGGCTCCCCTCTCTCAGTCTGCGAGGTCGTAAACCGGGTCTCTCCCAACGAACTGGCCAGCAGTTCTGCGGGGTCCGCGATCAATTGATCTCCGGTCAAGACCATCACCTCGTCGACAATTCGCCCCTGCTCATCGAGAATCTGCGTCACCTGCGGACTCAACTGGAGCAGCAGATCCCCCGTTCCTCCTCCGACAGCCGCCTCCCCTCCTGCCGCAAAGGCGACCCGCCGCTCGATCTGCTCGATCTGCGCGGCGAGCGAGGCGTCGATTGTCGTCATCAAGGTTCGCGAGAGATAGGCGTAGAGGACGATTCCGAATCCCACCAGAACCAGGCTGAGAATGGCCAGGTAGTAGAAGGTCAGCTTGAAGCGCAGCGAGGCCATCACGGAACGATCCATGGGCGGCTCCCCGACCGATCAGGATTGGGGCTCTCGCGAGAGGATCCGCGAGGGCTGATCAGGGGTCTGGAAGACATATCCCACGCTTCGCACCGTGCGGATCAGCCGAGGTTCGAAATTCCGATCGATCTTGTTTCGCAGGTAGTTAATGTAGACGTCGATGACGTTGGTCAGATTGTCAAAGGTGCCGTGCCACACCTTCTCTGTCAGCACTTGCCGCGAGAGGGGCTCGTCTGGATGCTCCATGAAGTATTTGAGCAGCTCAAACTCCTTCCCAGTCAATTGGAACTCCACTCCCGCACGTGTCGCGCGTCGATTGAGCAGATTGAGCGTGAGATCACCAATCTGGAGGCGGGTCACCGGCTCGGGAGATACCCGGCGATGGAGCGCGCGAATCCTGGCAAGCAACTCGGCAAATTCGAACGGTTTCGTCAGGTAGTCGTCAGCTCCCGCATCCAACCCACGCACCTTCATCTCGGTGCTGTCCCAGGCGGTCAGCATCAGAATCGGCGTCTGCTGGCCCGATTCCCGTAGCTCCCGCGCCACCTCGAGGCCGTCCCGGCCCGGCAGCCCAAGGTCGAGAAGGATCAGGTCGTAGGCACCCTGCTGTGCCTCCTCCAAGCCTCTCTCGCCGTCGGTAGCCACCGTGACCTCCATCCCCTCTTCTTCCAACCCACGGCGGAGAATCGTCGCCATCTTTCCTTCATCTTCGATGATCAGCAAACGCATCGACATGAGGATCTTTCCCCTCTTCTGCCTCGGCCCCCCAGGATCTACAGACGTAAAAGCTTCTCGGTCGTTCGGCAGATCAATCGAACTACAGCTTCCGCGGGGCACTCTGCCTTTCAAC
>JBMUAP010000368.1:0-3915 GCA_049454155.1 Blastocatellia bacterium | reverse complement strand
TCTCTGTGTCTCGGTGGTGCAATGACCTCTTCAGTTCTGGCGTTGATTGCTTGTTGGCCCGCTCACTTCCCGACCTTCTTCCCCGTGAGTAATTACCGCTGATCAGGGGGTGGCCTGACAAGGGACCGTGGTCTCCACGGACAAGTCCTTCCCATCGGTCGAGATCGTGATCGCGCCGCAGGACGATGTGTGGTAGACCCGGACACCCCGCTGATGAAGTCGGTCGAGGACCTCGGGATGGGGATGGCCGAAGGGGCTCGGTGAGCCCGCCGAAACGATGGCGATCCTCGCCCCAACCCGGTCGAGAAATGGCACCGTCGAGGAGGTCCGGGAGCCGTGATGGGCCACTTTGAGCACCTCGGCGGCAGGATCGAGACCCGCCGCCAGCAGCGCGGCCTCTGCGCCAGCCTCGATGTCCCCTGGAAGGAGAAACCGGTGCTCTCCGTAGGTCAGTCGCAGGACGAGCGACCGATCGTTCGGGGAGCGAAACGTTCGTGGGTCGGCGACATAAAGAGCTTCCACTCGAACCCCTCCGATCTCGAAGTGGTCCCCTGTTTTGAGGCAATGCCGCGGAATGCCCGCCTCAGCCACCATCTCTTGAAACCGGCCCTCTTCCCTGCTCTCCAAGCCGACGGGCCTGCCTCCCTGCCACCCCTGCCAGGCCTCATCCACTGAAAAATTGCGCACCAGCGTCGCAAAACCTCCGATGTGGTCTTCGTGGTCGTGCGTTGCAACGATGCGGTCGAGTCGGCGGATTCCTTGGCTCCAGAGGAAGGGCATGAGAGCCATCTCGGCGATCCCGGGTTGGTCCTCCTCGAAGGTCCACTCCGGCTCCGCTTCCAGGAGATCGCGGGTTCGACCAGGTCTGGCATCGCCGCCGCTGTCGATCAGCATGAGGTGGCGATCTGGAAACGAGGCCAGGATCGCATCGCCCTGCCCGACGTCAAGAAAGGTCAGGCTGAGTCGACCAACTGGCCGCGCGTGCGGCACGAGGGGGAGGAGAAAGACCAGCGGGATCGAGAAGAGCAGCAGGATCGACCCGACGACCAGCCCGGTGAATCGTCGCGAGCGCTTCCGTTCTTCTGCCCCCTCGGGAGCCCGCAGCGGGTTCCACTGCTGGAGACGCCAAAGAAGAACCAGCAGCGACGCACCATAGACCAGGAAGAGGCCGAGCCCAATGCCCGGAATCCCCGGCGGACGCAGGCTGCCACCCGGCCAGCAGGCCATTGCCTCCCCGATCTTGACCGACCAATCGCCCAGCACGCCGAGAAGGCGCGCCCACCCGACCTCGGCACACCAGCGGCTCTCCTCCCCATCTGCCCAGAGAAACGTGTGGAGACCGACTTCGAGGGCACCGCCGACCATCAGAAGCGTGATCAACGCCGATTCGATCAGGTTGATCGCCGGAGAGAGCAGCGAGACCCGATGAAAACGGTCGATCATCAAGGGAAGCAGTGCGATCTGGATCAACGTCGTCGAGAGCAGGCCAAGCCCAATCCCCCGCAGAGCCGGCTGCAATCGTCGCCGCGATAGCCAAGTGGCGACCGGTGCCTTCAGCAGACGATAGCGGATCCGCTCGCGGCGCATCTCTCGTTGAAACCGCGCTCCATCCCAGAAGAGAAGCTCCGCTCCCCACCTCACCAACCTTGGCGCTCGTGGCGGAAAGGGTGTGGCGACAGTTGGCTGCCACCTCCCGATCGCCCGCAGCCGCTCTCCAAGGGGGACGACCCAGATGACAATCACCGTGACGGCCAGAAAAGAGAGCTGAAACCCCGGATCGAGGAGTCCCTGTGGTTGCCAAGCGAGCATCCCCAAGGCTGCCGCTCCCAGACTATTGGCCCCGGAATGGGATCGGGCCAGCTCCCGCCCGATCAGGTGGATCGACAACATCAGGACTGCCCGCAGGACGGGTGGCTCCGCCCCAACCATGGCCGCGTACCCCCAGATCAAGACCAGACCGATCCCCAGCCGTGTCTTTTGTCCGGAGATCAACCATCCAAGCCCCTTCCAGACCAGCATTGCCAGGATCGCGACGTGGGCCCCGGAGATCACCAGGAGATGAAAGGTCCCTCCGTCACGAAAGGCCTCTCCCGCTTGACGAGAGAGAAAGTAGCGGTTGCCGAAGAGGGAGGCGACCAAGAGGCCCGCCGCCGGTTGCTCCACCTCTCGCAGGAGGATCCGAATCGCCTCGGCACGTCCCCGCCAGAGCCAAGCCAGGAGACTGGAACGCGGGCCCCGACCTTGTCTCTCCAGCAGCAGCGGGCTCTTGACCGTGCCGGGCGCGACAATCCCCCGTCCCTCGAGGATCTCTCCCAAGGGTGGGGCCCCCGGGTTGCGGTAGCCCCAGCGGAGCCGCAGCCGTACCAGCACCCGAAGCTGATCGCCATACTCCAACCCAAGCGCATCGTACTCCCGACGACTGGCGAGATCCCGGAACGGCACGACCAATCGGACTCTTCCCCGAACGAGGACCGTCTGGCGCTCCGACGTCGCACGCACCGCTTCCAACAGCAGATGGATCCGGTCAGGCGCCAGCTCCGGCTCCCTCACCAGGCTTCCCTCTAACGCGACCGGCTCCTCTACGTGAAAGGTACCTGCTTCATAGAGCGCCCGGATCGACCCCTTCTTCCGCTCCTCCAGATCGATCTGCCAGCAGAGCCCTCCAGCTCCCACCAGCCCCATCCACAACCCGAGCGCCGTTCCCCGACGCCAGCGCAACGCGAAGGGTAGCCCCCAACCGAACCCGGCCATCCCGATCCAAAGCGCGGTTGGAACCCTCCCGGTCGAGGCGAGAGACATCCCAACGACGAATGAGATTCCCGCCCACCATAACGGCACCTCCCCACTCTCAAGTCCTGGGAATCGATACCGTCTCACCGAATCGAGTCTACCTTCCACACTCTTCTCCCTCTCCACCTTCGAGTGATGGCTCGAACAGGGCTCCGCAATGGCTCAACCAAAGGGGTGGCAGGGGTGGCAGGGGTGGGGTGGCGGCAAGAGACAGGGGTCACGAAGACCGACGCAGATGGACGACGGTCTCGACGTGATACGTCTGAGGAAAGAGGTCGACAGCCGTCACTGCAGTTGGATGATACTTGGCTGCGGCCAACTGTTTCAAATCACGGGCCAGCGTCGCCGGGTCACAAGAAACATAGACCACCTGGGCCGGGGCGAGGGCGATGATCCGTTCGATGACCACCCGACCGGCCCCAGCGCGGGGAGGATCGAGAAGGAGAAGATCGGGGCGCTCCCATCCACGGGTTCGCTGGCCCAACCAATGCTCGACGGAGAGCGGCTGATAGGTCACGTTCTGCAAGCCGTGACGACGAACATTGGCCTCACCGTGCGCGGCGGAGAGCCGACTGCCTTCGACGGCGCAGACGCGCCGGAAGCGACTGGCCAGCGGCAGCGTGAAGAGCCCGACACCGGCGTAGAGGTCGATCGCCGTCTCCCCACTGACATCTCCCAAGGCCGTTTCAACCAGCTGGCCAACCAGGAACCGGTTGCCCTGAAAGAAGGACCGGATCCCAAAGCGGTAGCGATATGCTCCGACGTGCTGTTCGACCGTCCCGCGCGCGTCGACCTCCGCCAGGCGTGCGCCCTCGCCTGTCGCCGGGACCACTTGCACCTGAGGTCCGTTGGGGCCCTCCCCCGTGACGAGATAGAGCCGCGTCGCCTCGGAAGGCAGCTGGTTGGGCGCCTTGCGCAACTCCTGGAGCGCCCGATTGGCCTCGGGTGGAAGTACCGGACAGTCCTCCTCCAATTCACAAAGACGATCCGAAGCAGCCTCGAGGAATCCCATCCGGGCTTGCCCTCCCGCCGCTCGCCCAATTCTCAACTCGGCGCGCGAGCGATAGCCCCAGGGCTCCCCAAAAAGAATCGGGAGCGGTCCCGGCCAGTCGATCCCTCCCAGAC
>JBMUAP010000367.1:0-3918 GCA_049454155.1 Blastocatellia bacterium | reverse complement strand
AGACGAAACTCTCGCTTCGTGCCTGGATTTGATTCGTATTCGACGAGACGGAGTGGTAGTTCACTCTGAGTAGCTGCCAAGTAATACAAAGTAATACAAAAATTACTGAAAAAAATCGATGATCTTGACCGCAACGATCTGATTTTTTGTCCAAAGTCCAGAGGGCAGTTGATTGCCCACTCACTGGTAGGAAAGTATGAAGCGTTCGACACTCATCCTGCTTGCGATCGCCCTTGGATTGGGCCTCCTCGTCTATCAGTTCGAATACAAACCGGGGAAACCCCGGGATGAGGAGCCCTCGACCCTGACCTCTGCCTGGGAACTCAAGGCGGAAGACCTGGCAACGATCACCCTCCAACGGCAAGGGCAACCCACCCTGACGCTCTCCCGCCAGGAGAGCGGTTGGCAGATCACGGAGCCAGTCGTCGCTGCCACCAATGGCTTCGCGGTCGACTCGCTGGTCAGCTCTCTCACGGGTCTGATGGTGGAACGGGAGCTGGACTCGACCCCCGAGCAGAACGAGGCCTATGGCCTCTCTGCCCCCACGGTCATTGCCGAGCTCAAATTGCGCAGCGGCCAGACCCGCAAACTCGAACTCGGCAGCAAGGATGTGCTGCAGAGTTCGGTCTATGCCCGCCTCGATGGGGCCCCGCGCGTCAAACTGCTCGCCTCGACGGTCCTCACCAGCCTCGAGAAGTCGCTCAACGACCTGCGGGACCGGAAGCTGCTCGCCGACAACTCCGCCGATTTCTCCTTGATCGAGCTGGCCTTCCCCGGGGGAGGTGCTTCCCTCCAGCGCCAAGACGGGAGCTGGACCATCACCCAACCCACCGCGATGGCTGCTGAGAGCAGCGAAGTCGACGCCCTCCTCTCCGAGATCACCTCGGCCGAAGGGCTTGAGGTCGTCAGTGAAACCGGCGAGGACGCTGCCCAGTTCGGGCTGGCCCAACCTTCAATCCGCTTTCGTGGCCGCCTCAACGCCGGCGGAGAGCGGTTGATCGAGCTGGCCAAACGGGGCCCAGAAGAGTTCTACGCCCGCGTCTCCGGCAAACCCCTCATCTTCAAGGTCGCGACGACGCTCCACGACAAGCTGACCACCCCCGTCAACAAGCTCCAGAGCCGACTGCTCTTTCCGGAGAGCAAGGAGAACCTCGCCACCGTCCAGATCCGCAGCAGCAAGGGGACCGTTCTTCTCCGCCGCAGTGATGATGGCAAGTGGCTGGTCGTTGAGCCGACAGAGAGCAAGGACAAAGAGGTCTCCACCTTCCGCACTGTCGACCCCTTCGAGACGAAGGCAACAGAGTTGATCGATCGCCCCGAGGCCGCCGTCGTCCAGGCGCTCGCCAAGCCAAGTGTCGAGGCGCGCCTCACCACCCGAAAAGGTGGCACCTTCGTTCTCCGCTTCGCCACGGTCGGAGAGAATGCCTACGGCCAGGTGCAGGGCCGCCCACAAGTCTACAAAATGCCCACCTCCTACGTCGACACCCTGACGTTCGAGACGAAGGATGTCCTCAGTGGCTCCTGAATGGGGGAAGTGAAAGGGGACGGAACGTGATCACTTGGCTGCTGGTCTGCTGGCTGGCCTTCTTCAACTGGTCTGTCGTACCCCAGTCTTCCTCCTCCCCCCATCCCGTCGATCCGATGACGGGAACGTGGCGTCTTAACCGGTCTCTCAGTGAGGGATTGACGGGGAGACTCAATGGAGCTGAGGTCCAATTGATCGTCGAGCGGCAGGGGACGGAACTGATCGTCGAGCAGGTCGTGCAGATTCGCGGGCGCCGAGTGCCGGCTGAGCCGCTCCGCTACCGCCTCGATGGCCGGGAATCGACCGCCGAGGTCGTCCGCCCACTCGCCGGCACCATGGAACTCGCGGCACGATTGCTGGAGAAAGGGCGCGTCCTCGAACTCAAATCGACCATCTCAGGCGACAACCTGGGGAAGCCCGTCACCTTGATCACCCGTGAAACCTGGGAGCTGATCGAGCAGGGGGCCCAACTCCAGGTCGTGCGCGTGCGCGAGTGGAATGGGCAGACCCAGCAGTCAAAGCTCGTCTTCGAGCGACGATAAGCCCTCACTGCAGCGCGGCCTTGGCCGGCGCTGGCGAGGCGGTCGAGACCTCGACTCCCCGACGCTCAGCGACCCGCTCCTGCCGGACTGGAATCACTGAACGTCCGAGCATCTGCACAAACGGCCATTGCAGAACTGCGCGGATCACCCACAGGTCATCCTGCCATCCGCTGCACTCCGTCAGAAAGCGGACGACACTCTCCGCCGGCGCCCGCTCGAAGAGCGTAGTGAAGAAGGCCGGGGCCAAGCGAGGCGACCGCCCCAGCGCGTGCAGCAGGATCCGATCGAAGAGGCGATACTTCCCTGCCCCGAAGACGGATCGGTCCGTCGAAGGCTCACGGCTCTGCGCGACCGCCTCTGCCAACTGGCGACACTGGCGCTGAATCCGCAGAAAGGCATAGCCAGTGGAGGGCCGCGCTGCCCCGCCGGCCAATCCAATCCGGTGGACCCGGGGAGCCCCCCCCGGAGAGGCCGAAAATCCGCCCATCGGAATCGCTCCGCCCTCCTCCTCAACCACCTCCCACTCCCCAGGACGCAGGCCCCAATAGCGGGCTAAATAGTCTGTCAGCTCGCGCCGGTGATGTGTTGGGGAGACAAGGACGGGAAAGAGATAGGTGTTCTCGATGAGGGCTTCCGTCGTGGAAAATGGCAGCAGATAGACGAAGTGGGGCCCGTTCTCCTGGGAGACTCGGTGATCCATCAGCGTGAGGGTCTCCGGGGAGAAGACCGGCCGGGTCGTCCGGATCCGCAGACCAAGAAAGTGCTGGAGCCAAGGCTGCGCGGCTCGCCCAAACCGCGAGGGCTGAACCGCCCCTCTGCGTCCCGCTACCCCGATGCTGTCGAAGAGGCGCGCCCCTTCCCACCTCCCCTCGCGAGTCTTGACGGCAACCCCACTGCGGGTCGGGCCTGCCCATTCGATCCGCTGCCCCAAACAGAGCGTGACATTCGGTGCCGCCTTGAGGCGCTCCAAGACTTGGCGATAGAAGACATCGCTCCGCAGATGGCAGTAGGGAAACCGCGCCGTCCCCCGGGCCGCCATCCGCCCCCGATCGTCGACGACGGCCCACTTGGTCCACTGCTTATCGGCCAGTCCGTCGAAGGGGGTCGGCTCGACCTGCCAATAACTCCACGTCCGATCGTTGGTATATCCTTCCCGCTGATAGAAAAGGCAGATCGGGGACGTTACTCCCGCGTCGAGCAGGTGCCAGGCTAATCTCAATCCCGCACAGCCTGCTCCGAGGATCAGATAAGAATCGGCCGCTTCTCCCCCGGGCCTCTTCCCGGTGCCTCGGCCAAAAGGCTGCGGTGCCTGCTCTCTCTGCGTCATCAACCCCCTCCTCGCGCGGCAGACCAGACGCCATTCCTCCCCCAGACGCGCTGAAACCAATCCAGCCGGGAGACGATCAGGACGTGCGGCACGGTAATCGCGCTGATAAACACGATCGCGGGCGCGACCAGCCGGCTCGGAGTGATCTCCCCCAACAGGCTCGCTCCCCACAGCAACAGGAACAGAGAGGCTGCGGCAAGGGTCATCGGCGCCGCCTCGCGATGGTAGGCCACAAGCGATGACAATGGGTTTCTCCCGCCCTCCAGCCTCTGGCGCAAACCCGGCATGATCTCGACCAATCGGGCAATGTGTCGCGGCGAATGCCAGCAGAGAAAGTAGGTCCCAATCGAGAGGATCGGTGGAGCCAAACTGACCAGCCAGAGCAGCAGGACCGTCTCCCCAGCTTCCCTCATCGCCTTCCGGGCAGCCCTGGTCAGCCCCGCCTGTCGCCAGTGGCGCCAAGTCAACCAGAGCGGGGGGGGGGGGGGGGGGGGGGGGGGGGGGGGGGGGGGGGGGGGGGGGGG
>JBMUAP010000366.1:0-3963 GCA_049454155.1 Blastocatellia bacterium | reverse complement strand
AGAGCAGGGGGGATTTTGCTGGGGGGGCGGAGGGCAGGCCTGCAATCTCTCGGTCTCGGCAAATCCTCCCATTTTGGCCCCTTTGATTGGCCTTCTCAGGTGATGCTTGACCCCATTCAGCGATCGTTCATCTGCGTGAATTGGCGTAATCTGCGGATAGCATTCTTTCAGTTTTGGGACGACCTCTAGTCACTTTTCTGTAGATGGATCGAGGAAGGGAGGGCACTGGGTCCCCTCCCTTCCCGGATGGAGGCATATCCCCCCTCTTCAAAAGAGAAGCTTCAGAGAGAACTGGATCGATCTTGGGCCACCGATCTGATAGAGCGAATTGAAGCCAGCGCTGGGGCTGGTCTGAGTGGCACCCGTATTTCCGCTCAATCCCCTCCCCAGCATGCTGATCGAGCAACCGAAGGTCGCCTGATTCCGGTTGCAGCCGCTGGGGGCAGTGCCGGGTACAAAGGATGCAGCTGGATCATTGAAGTTGGGGTGATTGGTCAGGTTGAAGAACTCGGTCCGGAACTGCAGTTGCGTTCGCTCTCCGAGGGTGAACTGACGTCGCACGGCCAGATCGATCTGCCAGAGACCAAAGCCGCGCAGCCCGTTCCGTCCGAGCGTCCCTTGTCTTCCCGGTGTCGGTAGTGCGAAAGCGGCGTGGTTGAGCCGCTTCCCACCAGGGGCCGTGCTGTCGTCCAGATAGACGGGGACACCCGCGACCAAGTCGACGCGTCGTGTCGCCGCGATGTTGAGAATATCGAAATCCTGGGTGATGACGCTGAAGGGACGAGCGGATTGGACCCGGCCAATTCCGTCCAACGACCATCCTCCCACCAGGTTTCGCCAGAGGGCTGGACCGGAAGGGCGCCCGAACTCATAGCTGATCGCGGAGGTGAAGTTGTGGCGGAGATTGAAATCAGATGGTCCCCGCTCCAGTGCCAAGTTGATGTCCCGTTCGGGGATTCCCGTCGTCAACTCATCCGAGACGGTGTCGAGCGATCGGGCATAAGTGTACGACGCCTGCGCCTGCCAGCGCCGCACGAACCGTCGACGAAACTGCACTTGGAGGGCGTGGTAATCCGATTCCGCGCCATTGCGCGTGATCGAGACGGGAGCCCCCGCCTGGGGAGTGGAGGGTCTGAAGGATAAGAAATCGGGTGCGGGACCGAAGATCGCCGGATTGAGGACGGTGATGGCTCCCGTGTCGAGCCGGAAACGGTTTCGCACAAAGGCGGCGTTGTAGTTGCGCAGCTGCTCAGCCCGCAGCAGCCGCCGTCCTTGCGCTCCCACATAGGAGACGCTGATCGACTGCTGCTGTCCCAACCCCTTCTCCAGCGCGACGTTCCACTGCCGGGTATAGGGGAGTTTGAGATTGCGATCGAAGACGAAGAAGCTGGCGCTGTAGGGGGGCGGCAGCGTGTCGGAGAAGGCTGGTGGGGTCAGGTCCGCCTCCCGCGCCGGGAAGCGCAGTTGAGCGGGATTGGTGATCGTGCGCGCGGTGTTGTAGGGGAAGCTGCTGTAGCCGCGCAGTGCCGTTCCCTGCCCGGTGTCATAGAAGATCCCGGTCCCCGCGCGAAAGACGAGCGACTGTCTCTCCGAGATGGTCCAGGCGAGCCCTACCCGGGGTGCCACGTTGTTCCAGGTCGTCTCCCATTGCCGCGTCCCGGGCTTGGCGATAGTGGCGGTGAGGGGATTCTCGAGCCCATCGATCTGGAAAGGGAGGCGCTCTCCCGCCAAAGGGGGGTTGACCTCGTAGCGTGCGCCGTAGGTGAGGGTCAAGCGGGGCTTGATCCGGAAGGTGTCTTGAAGAAATCCAGAGAAGTTGTGGACATGGAAGTCCGTGATCGGGGCGAACGCCTGGATCCCGATGCTGTCGGGAGTCCCCGATGCCCGGGCAGCCGGCGTGCTGAAGAAGTAGCTGATCGCGATTTCACTCGCCTCCTGGATGGGGCGCAGCCGACGGTAGTCGAATCCAAATTTCCATTCGTGCCGCCCTTGGACCCACGTCAAGTTCTCGACGAGATTGATCTGGCGCTGCCGGTTCCCGACCTCCTTTCCCAGTGTCAAATTTGCAGCTGAAATTCCTGCGTTGAAATTTCCCGACATCAGTTGGAGACTGACCCGTGTCGCCGCTCGGGAGGTGAAACTGGGGAAGATGAGATTGTCCGGTGGAAGGATCGCCCCGTCGACCGGAGTGCCTTGAAACGCGAACTGCCCATTCGACTGGCTGCTGTTGAAGCGGAGGTCACTGACCAAGCGCGGGGTCAGCGTCCAAGTCATCCCGAGCGTGAGGGTCCGATTGTCCTGCCGAAAGAAGTTCTCCTGGCTGGGGAAGGAGCGGATCGACGAGTTGGACGGTGCTTCGTTGAAACGCCCGAAGAGCTGGATCTGACGATTGAGGTGGTGGTCGAGCCGGAAGCTGGTCGCATGGAGGGTCGAGGGGTAGGAGAGACTGGCGGTGTAGCGGCCGGCATCCCGCGGATCACCTCCGACACCGCCCGGATTGACCGCTGGCAAATTGGGCAGCGGAAAGGCACGCAGGATGGCCTGCATCGGCCCTGTCGCCTGATTGCGAGCCTCGACCGATGGAACGCGGGCGAGCAGGACCCCTGGTTGGGGCTGGATGAGAAGGACGCTTTCGTGGGAGACAAAGAAGAAGGTTCGATCCGTTCCGTCATACCCGAGCGGACCGAAGACCGATCTGGGCAGACGGATCGGCCCGCCGATGGTTCCTCCGAAGTCGTTTTGGCGCAGTTTGCGCCGTCCACGCCCATCCCGATTGTCGAACCAGTCAGCGGCGTCGAGGGCTTCATTGCGGAGGTAGTGAAAGAGGGATCCGGAGAAGCGATTGCTTCCCGAGCGAGTCGCGATCGAGATCTGCCCACCCGGCATTCTCCCAAATTCTGGCGCATAGCTCGAGGTCTGTATCCGAAACTCTTGCAGGGCATCGACCGTTACCAGACCGCTGAACCCACCGAGTACGGTCATCCCCGGAAGGGTTCCAGCCGCTTGTTGGAAGCCTTGGGCGGTGACGCTGGCGCCGATGTTGCCGCTCACCCCGTCGACCAGAAAGTAGTTGGCGTTGCTCCGTTGTCCATTGACCGAGAACTGCCCGGTGGCAATGCTCCCACCGGTACTGCCGGTCCGGGTGAGGACCACTCCCGGAGTCAGTTCGAACAGGGTTTGAAAACTGCGTCCATTGAGGGGGAGATTGGCGACGAACTGTCGATCGACAAGCGTCTGCACTGCTGCACTTTCACGTTCGATCAGTCCCGAGCCGGTTGTCACGATCACCGTCTCCCGGACATCCCCGACCGAGAGAGTCACCTCTTCCGTGACCACGCCAGCGACGCTGACCGTCACCTCCTCACGTACCCAAGTCTGGAACCCATCTCGACGCACCTCCAAGCGATAGCTTCCCGGGGAGATCTCGGCCAGGACGAAGAGCCCCTGCTCGCCCGTGGTGGCCTCGCGAACCAGGCTGGTGGCGCGATTGACTGCTCGGACCGAAGCATTGACAATCGGGGCTCCGGTCGGGTCGACGACTCGGCCCGTGATCTTTCCCGTGACGGCGGCTTCGGTGGTGCCACCAGGGGAGAGAAGACCCAGGATCACTCCCGCAGCCAAGAGGATCCGGTGCCCTCTCCAACTCTCCTCCATCCTTTTCCAGCGAAGTCTCTGGGCTCCTTTTCTCTTGCGATTGTTGAGACGGTTCATTGGAAACTCCCCCCTCTTCTCACTTGATGGCTGGATCAATTCACGTCAAGAAAATCGGAATATAAGGATACTAGTCAGCAGAGGAGTACTCGTCAATCAGAATCTGATGAGTGGTCGCGAGGATCCGGTCGATGGTCAAATCACGAGTGGGAGTGGATTGGCTTTCAATTCTCCTCGAGGGGGCAAACTGCTTGTCTGGCCTGCGCGGCCGCTGACCTCCTCTCTCGGACCATTCGTGAGTTGAGCGGTGAC
>JBMUAP010000365.1:0-3983 GCA_049454155.1 Blastocatellia bacterium | reverse complement strand
GGCCTCCTCGAGGAGCGCCGCCTCTGCGCGGTCGAACCGCAAGAGGGGCTCGCTCGGCTCCTCTGAGCGCACCCGCAGCCGGTTGACCACCGCTTTGACGCCGCTGACCAACCGCACGACATTCTCGGCCCCTGCCCGCTCGGGAAGATGCTCGGCGACCCCCTCCAAGGTGACCACTCCATCCCGCACGCCGACCCGGTAGCGCGTGTAGCCAAATGGGTTGTAGGCCCGGAGGGTCGCGACGACGGCCTCATCCAAAGAGGCTTCATCAGCAGGTGCTTCTGGGCCCGCGGGAGCAGGAGGGAGGGTTGGAGGAGGGGGAGCGGGCGCACGCTGCTGACTTTCGGCCTGGGAGAGAGAGAGCCGACGCTCATCGAGCTGCTGTTGACGCCAGAGCAGCCAGGCGATGACCAGCCCGACGACCAGCAACAAGAGGCCCAGGACGAGGAGCGTCCACTGGGCCGAGGTGAAGCGGGGGAAGCGGCGCTCCTCATCGGGGGTGAAGAGAGGGCTCGGGACGGGGAGGTCGGCCGATGGCGACCGGCCAGCCAGCCCCTCGGGGAGGAGGAGAGAACCGGTCGTCCGCTCGGGCGGGCTCGGCTCGCGCTCGGGCAGGACCAGTTTGGCCGTCGCTCTCCGACGCGTCCCACAGCGTGGGCAGACCTTCATGAACGGCCGGAGCGTGATGCCGCATTGCCGACAGAAGAGCTCGTTCGACGATCGATTCTCGCTTTCAGTTCTGCTCGTAGTCATACCTCGTAATTACTCACGGAGAAGAAGGTTGGGAACTGGGCCCGGCCAACAAGCAATCAACGTCAGAACTAAAGAGATGATTGCACCACCGAGGCACAGAGAACACCGAGAAGAAGATCAGGACGACTTTTGCGATGGGGCAACGCACGAGTAAATGGCACCAGAAAGAGAGAGATCACCGAGAAGAAGATTAGTAGATACTCACGGCATCAATAAACTTCAATGGCCCCTATCTTCTCCTCTGTGATCTCTCTGTCATGCAATGATGTGATCTGTCCGGACGTTGGTTGTTTGTTGGCGCGAGTCACTCCTCAACCTTCTTCTCTGTGTTCTCTGTGTCTCGGTGGTGTAATCATGTCTTCCGTTCTGACATCGGTCTCTGGTCGGCCTGGTCCACTTTCTGATTTTCCTCTCCGTGAGTAGTTACCATACCTCTTCTTCTTCTGCCGCTGCTGCTGACCTGATCGAGATCCCGTTCAAGGGCGGGAGCGCCGCAGCTCCAGGTTGAGTGGACGGAGGACGACCTCGCTCATCCAGGCTTGGTCCGGCTGGCCGAGCATGGCGACGATCACCGAGGCAACCTCCTCCGGCAGCATGGCGTAGCCGATCTCTTCTGGCTCCTGGGCAGCTTCCGTGAGCGGCTGGCGATTGGCGACGCGGAAGAAGTCTGTTGCCACCGATCCAGGCAGCAAGACAGCGACGCGAATCTGAAAGGCGCGGACCTCGTGGCCGAGCGCTTCCGTCAACCCGACCACGCCGAACTTCGAGGCACAGTAGGCCCCCATGCCGCGAATCCCTGTCCGTCCGGCCCCGGACGAGACGTTGATGATCTGTCCGCTCCGCTGGGCCTTCATCCAGGGCAGGACCTCGCGGCAGAGGAGGAAGGTGCCCGTCAGATTGGTGTCGAGCACCGTCCGCCAGTCGGACATCGCGTAGCCATCGACCTCGCCGTTGAGGCTCAAGCCGGCGTTGTTGAGGAGGATGTCGATGCGGCCAAAGCGCTGGGCGGTCGTCGCAACGGCCTCCTGGACAGAAGACTCCTCCCGCACATCGCAGGGACACACCAACACTTCGGGTGCGCCTGCCTCTCTGGCCAGTGCCGCGACCTCGGTGAGGGGCTCTGGCCGCCGGGCGAGAAGGGCCAGTCGCAGCCCGCGTGCGGCGAGGGCCAGCGCCGTCGCGCGGCCAATGCCGACCGACGCCCCGGTGATGACGGCCACTTGGCCAGCGGTGAGGGTCGTCTGATTGAGTTCCGTCCGCTCGATCAACTGGCACCCCCTCTCAGATGACGTCCGAGAAATGCCAGGACCGTCTGCCAAGCGTCTGCCGCGTCGGAAGGGCTATAGACATCGGGGCGCGTGTCGTTGAAGAAGGCGTGCGAGGCACCGGCGTAGACCTTGACCTCTCCATCGCGCCCATACTCGCGGAGTGCCGTCGAGAGCTGGGCCATCTTGGCGGTGGTGATCCAGGCGTCCTTCTCACCGCCGATGAAGAGGAGTGGGCAGTCGAGCTGGGCGAGGAGGGAGGTCTGCTCCGGCAGGTCGCCATAGAAGGGGGCCGAGGCGTCGACCTTGGCTTGACAGGCGAGGCGTAGCGCATAGGTGCCGCCCATGCAGAACCCGGTGACGCCGACTGCCGTCACGTCGGGCCAAGTCCGCAACTCGGCGAGGACGATCTGGAGCCGGGCGACGCCGTCCTCGCCCTGGAGGGCGCTCATCAACCGGGCGGCCTCTGCGGGATCGGCGGTGACGACGCCATCATAGAGATCCGGGGCAACCACCAGGTAACCTTCGGCGGCATAACGGCGGGCGATATCCTCGATGTGCGGGTTGAGCCCCCACCATTCGTGAACCAGGATCAAGGCCGGTCCAGACGTCTTCCCTGCCGGACGGACTACCAATGCTGGAACCGTCCGCGCGGCTCCGCCAAAGGTCGTCCGGCTCGTCTCCACTGCCACCTTCTCGTTCGTCGTCTCGGTCATGACTGCCCCCCCTCTGTGCTGGCGATGGTTTGCCTCGTTCGTCTCCCTCTTCGGTCTCAGCGCCGTCGGGCCCATCCGGTCGATCAGCCCGGGCGCTCTCGCAATCCAAAGAGAAAAAATATCGTATCAGGGAGAAGGGAGCAATCGATGGCCCGGTCCACTGCCCTTTCCCGTCCCTGGCAACCGACTCGACATCTCCGCCCCGGCCAAGGATAATCGGTGAGACGGTCGGGGAACGCCCCGCCAGACTGCCGGCAAGCGAACGGGATCGACGACACCAAACGAGGAGAGACGCTGATGACCGCCAATGTGCTGCTCGAGAAGCGAGATCGCATCGCCATCCTGACCATCAATCGACCTGACAAACTGAACGCCCTCAACATGGCGACGCGCCTCGAGCTCACCGCGGCCCTCGACCAGCTCCAGCGGGATGATCAGATTCGCGTCGTCATCCTCACCGGGGCCGGCGAGAAGGCCTTCGTCGCTGGTGCCGACATCACCGAGTTCGAGGGGCGCACTGCCGTGCAGCAACGCGAGGTCATGAAGACCCGCAACATCTTCAGCAGTGCCGAGGAGTTCTCGAAGCCGCTCATCGCCATGATCAACGGGTTTTGCCTCGGCGGTGGCTGCGAGCTGGCCCTCTCCTGCGACCTGCGCATCGCCAGCGAGAAGGCACGCTTCGGTCAGCCGGAGATCAACCTCGGCATCATCCCCGGCGGAGGGGGAACGCAGCGGCTGACCCGTCTCGTCGGCGAGGGGAGGGCGATGCAGATGATCCTCACCGGGGAGATGATCAGCGCCGAAGAGGCCTACCGGATCGGGCTGGTCAACGAGGTCCATCCCGCCGATCAGCTCCTTGAGCGGACGCTCGACCTCGCCCAGCGGATCGCCGAGAAGAGCCCAGTCGCCCTCGCCATGGCCAAGGCCGCGGTCAAGGGCGCCGCCCGCACCACCCTCCGCGAGGGGCTCGACCAGGAGATCGACCTCTTCGCCCTCTGCTTCTCCAGTGAGGACAAGGACGAGGGCGTCCGCGCTTTTCTCGAAAAGCGAAAACCGAACTTCCAGGGGCGCTAATCGAGACGCTCCCTTCCACCTCGGGCCGGTGGTTCCGCCACCCGATCGATCAAGACGAGAGGTTCCCCTTATGCGATCCAATCAGGCAGCGCTGCCGCGGCAATGGCGACGACGACTCGGTCTCCTCTTCTTGGTCGTGGGCGGCGTCGCGGTCGCCCCACCCGCCCGGGCCCAC
>JBMUAP010000364.1:0-3985 GCA_049454155.1 Blastocatellia bacterium | reverse complement strand
CTCGTTGAAAAGGAGTCCAAGTCAGGGGAGGAGGCGGCGTTGGTGCGGTTGGCGGAGGAGGTGGCCGACTGGCTCCGTCCGCTGGCGTCCGACGGCGGAGAGGTGACGCTGCTGCCTGAGCCGGGGGTGGGGGCGCACTTGCGGGCGCGCTTTCCAGCCACGGGCGCAGATGAACGATCTGCCGGGCAGATTCTCGTCATTGGCCATCTCGACACGGTCTGGCCCCTCGGGACGCTCCAGCGAAAGCCGTTTGCGGTGACCGACGATGGGCGGATCGTCGGGCCGGGGGTCTTCGATATGAAGGCGGGGGTGACGATCCTGCTCGAGTCGCTTGCGGCGATCCGGGCGCTCTCGCTCGGGACGAAGCGGCCGGTGACAGTGCTGCTGACCTGCGATGAGGAGGTGGGGAGCCGTACGTCCCGCCGATTGGTCGAGGAGGAGGCGCGGCGGGCCGCCGTTGCTTTGGTTCTCGAACCGCCGTTGTCGGGAGGGATCGTCAAGACCGGACGCAAAGGTGTCGCGACATTCGTTGTTCGCACGATCGGCCGGGCCGCCCACGCCGGTCTTGACCCCCACCAGGGGATCAACGCCAATGTCGAGTTGGCCCATCAAATAGTGGCGCTTCACGCGCTCAATGATCAGGCACGGGAGGTGACGGTCAGCACCGGCCTGATCAAAGGGGGCGTAGCGCTCAATGTCATCCCGCCGGAGGCCGAGGCGAAGGTTGACGTCCGCTTCTGGGAAGCAGAGGATGGCGAGCGGGTTGTCGCGGCGATTCAACAGCTGCGGCCGATGCTTCCCGGGGCCGAGTTGCAGATCAGTGGCGGCATCAATCGACCAGCCATGCCTCGCTCCGCTGCCAATCTGGACCTCTTCGCGACGGCGCGCCGGCTGGCCGAAGAGGTTGGACTCGACCTCCGCGAGCAGGCAGTCGGAGGAGGATCGGATGGAAACTTTACCGCGGCACTGGGCGTCCCTACGCTCGATGGGCTTGGCGTTGATGGCGCCGGCGCGCACGCCGAGCACGAGCATATCCTCCTGGCCGATCTGGCGCCGCGCGCTGCCCTGTTGACCCGGCTGCTGCAGACGCTCTGACCCTCGGGCGACGGGCTCGGCCGCCACCTGTCTATTCAGTTCGATTCGAGAAGGTGTCGATGGAACGACTCTATCGCGACCCGGTTCACAATCTGATCAGCCTCGATCCGGCCAAACCGGAAGATGCGCTCCTCATTGCCTTGATCGATACGCCGGAATTTCAGCGGCTGCGCTCGATCAAGCAGTTGGGGTTGGCCCTCTACACCTATCAAGGGGCGGAACACTCACGCTTTACCCACTCGCTCGGGGTGATGTACTTGATGACGCGGGTGCTCGACCAGCTCGGCAAGCGCTATCCGATTGCGCCGGAGGACCGGATCGTTGGGCGCGTCGCGGCGCTCCTCCACGATCTGGGACACGGGCCTTTCTCCCACGTCATGGAGCAGATTCTCCACGAGAACCACGAGCGCTGGACGGTCCGCATCCTCGCCGATCCAGCGACGTCGGTGCATCAGTGCCTTGCAGCTTTCGACGAGAGTCTGCCGGAGCGGGTCATCGCCTCGATCGAGCATCGCTACCAGCCCAGCTACATCGGCCAGTTGGTCTCCTCGCAGCTCGATGTCGACCGCTTCGACTACCTCTTGCGGGACAGCCTCATGACGGGGGTCAAGTACGGGCAGTACGACTTCGAATGGATCCTCCACGCGCTGGGCATCGATCACGCCAGCGGTCAGCTCTACGTCGAGGATAGCGCCCTCTACGCGATCGAGGAGTACTTGCAGGCGCGGTACTACATGTTCCGACAAGTCTACTTTCATCGGACACTCCGGGCGGCGGAGGCGGTGCTGATGAGCATCTTCCGGCGGGCGGTCGAGCTGGTTCGGGAAGGGAGGCTCGGCTTCGTCGTTCCCGGATCGGTGATGGAGTCCGTGCTGGCGGGCCGTCGCCTGACCCTCCAGGAGTACCTCCGTTTCGATGACCATGACGTGATGTTCCATATCAAGCAGTGGGCCGACGAGCCAGACCCGGTGCTGCGCGATCTGGCGACCCGTTTCGTCGTTCGTCGACTCTTCAAGACCCTCGATCTCCCCGTCGAGGAGGCGCGGCGCGCGCGCTTGGTTGCCCGAGCGAGGGCGCGAATGGAGTCGCTCGGCTTCGATCCGGCCTACTACTTGATTGAGGATCGGGCGGGTGACATCCCCTACTACAGCTACTATCGCCCAGAGGGGAAGGGGCGCCTCTACCTGCGGACGGGCTCTCCAGACGGAGGGATGGACGCATCAAGCGAGCTGGTCGACATCGCCGACCTCTCGCCGGTGGTGCGCGGAATGGTCGGCTACGAGTTGCACCGCCTCTGCCTCCCGGAGGAGGTCCTCTCCCAGGTCAAGGAGGAGGTCGCCTGATGAAATGCCCTCCGGGCTCTCGTCACTGCTGGCTCTCGCTTCTCTGGGCACTGATTCTTCTGGGGATGATCGCGGCACCGTGGGGAGCGCGCGGAGCCACCCCGACATTGCTGCAAGCGGACGCGGGGCGGCCGATCGCTCGCGAAGAGCGGCTGCGCCTCTTCGATCAGGTCTGGCGAGCGATCTATGACCATTATTACGATCGAGCCTTCGGCGGAGTCGACTGGCGAATACAGCGGGAACTCTATCGCCCGAAGGCAGCGGAGGCGACGACCCGTGAAGAGCTTTATCGTGTGCTGCGCCGTCTGGTAGCGACGCTGAGCGATTCACACACCCGTGTCTTTGCCCCAGAGGAGGCGTTTGATCGCCAGCGGCCGACACGGTTGACCGTCGGACTGCTCCTGCGCCAAGTCGAAGGGGCCATCATCGTCGTCGAGGTCGATCCGGACTCGGAGGCAGCCCGGGCTGGCATCCGCCCCGGCTTTCGCCTCGAGTCGGTCGATGGTCAACCGGTAGTGGCCCGGATCGAGGCCATTCGTGAGGAGCTGAGCGCCCCTTCCAAGGTACCCGCTGAGGTCCTGAACGCAGCGATCCTGGACCGGCTCTTCTGGGGACCGGTCGGCGTCGGCGTTGAGGCCGATTTCACCGATGCGCGAGGGGAGCGCGTCCGTGCCACCCTCACCCGCCGACGGCAGGAACTTTCACGCAGGGTGACGAGCCGCCAGCTTCCTCACGGGATGGGCTATCTGGAAGTGACCAGCTTCCGCCCGGAGATCGAATCGGAGGTTGCGGCGGCGCTGGCGACCCAGGCGGGGGCGCGGGGGCTCATCCTCGACCTGCGGAGGAATGGCGGAGGGCTCGTCGCGACGGTCTCCCGCCTTGCCGGCCATTTCCTGCCGGCGGGAACGGCACTTGGTGAGTTCATTACCCGCCAGGGGCGCACCGTCGAGGCTGTCGCGGAGTCGCGTGCCGAGCAGTACCGTGGCCCCTTGGTGGTACTGATCAGCGACCGGTCGGCGAGCGGTGCCGAGGTGCTGGCGGCGGCCCTCCAGGAGTCCCGGCGCGCCTATCTGATCGGCACCCATCCGACGACCTGTGGCTGTCTCCTCGGGGTGGGCCGCACGATCCTGCTCTCCGATGGCGGGAAACTGAACATCAGCGACACAGACTTTCGGACGGCGCGCGGCCAACGGATCGAGGGGCGTGGTCTCCAGCCGGATCGATCAGTTCCGCTTCGCCTGGATGACCTCGCACAGGATCGCGATCGCCCCCTCGAAGAGGCGATCGCCTATCTTGCCCGCACCCTTCTCCTTGGGCCCAACCCGCCAAGCCTCGATTTCCCTCTGCTGACCCTTCCTTCCCGCCACTCCCCTTCGCGTCCCTGACCGGCCTGGAATCCCTCGTCGCGTAACTACTCACGGAGTGGAAGATCAGAGAGTTGACTGGGCCAACCAGCGACCAACATCAGATGGGGAAGAATTCATTCCACCACCGAGTCACAGAGATCACAGAGAAGAAAATCAGGACGACCTTTGCTACGTGGCAAC
>JBMUAP010000363.1:0-4016 GCA_049454155.1 Blastocatellia bacterium | reverse complement strand
GAGGGGGGGGAGATATGAAGGACCTCGTCGGCCCGTTTGCCTTCCCGCTCTTCCGGCGTCTGTCGATAGCGGCCAACCTGAGCCACTTCAGCTTCACCGTCTTGGGCGTCGCAGCTGCTTATCTGGTCTTCCAGATGACGAGGAGTGCCGTCGACGTGGGTGTGCTGGCGGCGCTCGCGATCGTTCCCGGAATCGTCGGCCCGGCCGTAACGGCCACGATGATGGAGCGGTACTGCCCTCGGAAGATGGCTATCAACCTCGCCGTGGTGAAGACAGCGGCTCCGGCGATGATGGCCATCCTCTACGCACTCGGTGACCTGACGGTCGGGTGGATCTTCGTGCTGGTCTTCATCGGAGGTTTGGCTCGCGCCGGTATTCAGCCGATCATCCTCGAGCTCTACAGGTACACGCTCCCCCCGGAGCACCAGGACGATTCGACTGCGACCCATCGACATTTCGTGGAGCACGCCGTAACGCTTATCGGCGCGGTCACCTCTGCGATCGTCTACACCCACTTTGGGGCGGAGGTCGTTTTTTCGCTCGCGGCTCTTGCATCGCTGATGATGTTGATCGTGTTACGGGTTGCCGACAGCCTTCAGGCATCGTGCGATGCCCTCCGCCTGCGTCCACCCCCGCCGCCACTGCTCGAAGGCCTGCGTAGTGGCCTCTCGATCCCGATCGTCGCTGCCGCGCTGATCAGCGGAGGCTTCCTCCTTCTGCTGGTTGCCCCGCTCCAGAGCCTGGCTCCGCGGATCGCCATGTCCCACGGAGAGAGTCCAATGTACGTCGGGTGGCTGGTGGCCGCTTTGGCGGCCGGAGGGATGGCTGCGAGCCTGATCTCGGAGCGGTTCGCAAACAGTGAGGCGGGGCAGAGGCGCGAACTGGAGCTTGCCCTCGTGTTGGTAGGTCCGCTCTTGGCCCTGCTCGGTATTTCGATGAGCCTTGCGACCGATCTGCTGGTCCTCTTCCTCCTTGGCGCGTCCCTGCAGATCACCTTCGTCGTGATGCCCTGGGCGGTACTTACGAACGCGCCAAAGGAGATTTCGGGCCGAATGGTGGGCCTGCTCTTCGTTGTGGGAGCCCTCACGGGAGGGCTGGGAGCCCTGATCATGGGTGCGCTGGTTGATCGGTTCGGACTCGAGGAGGTACTTATCGTCTGCGGTACCGTCGCTCTTATCTTTGGCGCATTCAGGGCCTTCCGCATCTCCCGTTCGGCGCTCGTATCGACTTCCGACCAGTAGACGACCAGGAGGAAAAAGAATGGCAATACCGAGTGACATCCAGAGATTCATCGATGACTTGAGCACCAATGCACCCGCGAAGTACGACGACCTTCGCGCTGTGGTCTTCAATGGGACCCTGAAGCGCTCACCCGAGCCAAGCAATACCGAGGGTCTTCTTTCCATCCCCTTGGGAATTTTCGAATCCGTTGGTGTGAAGACCGAGGTGATTCGGACGGTCGATCGCGATATCCCCCCCGGATCGTGGCCCGACATGACTGAGCACGGCTACGAGAGTGATGAGTTCCCGGCGATCTACAGGAACCTGGTCGTTCCGGCTGACATCGTGATTCTCGCTGGCCCGATCTGGCTCGGCGACCAGAGCTCGATGACCCGCAAGATCATCGAGCGGCTCTATGCCTTTTCGGGAGAGACGAACGAGAAGGGGCAGTGGGCCTATTACGGCAAGGTCGGGGCCGCCCTTACGACCGGCAACGAGGACGGTGGAAAGCACGTCAGTGCGATGGTGCTCTACTCGCTCCAGCACATCGGGATGGTCGTCCCTCCCCAATCGGATTCCTATTGGAATGGGGAAGCGGGTCCCGGCCCCTCCTACCTGGCAGGAGATGAGGGTGGCGAGCACAACGCCTGGACCACGAGGAATGCGGTCTTCATGGCCTGGAACATCCTCCACCTTGCGCGAATGCTGAAGGACGCAGGCGGTATTCCCGGCTACGGAAACGATGCCAACGACTGGGACCTATCGGACCCCGACCACCCAAACCCCGAATACCGTGCCTAGCGGTTCGCGCCTGAACTAAAACCGCTTGGATCTTCCGTGGCGGAGTCCCCCATCGTCCACCCGGTGAGGTGATCCGAGCCACAAGCCTCGATCTCGGCTGAAGGCGGGTTGGATCACTCTTTGCTGGAAGCCTGCTCGACTCCTTCGAGCTCCTCATCGGATGGCAGATCCGATCCGCCCGCTGCGGCGATCCCTAACACCAGTTCACCCAGCGTCGACTGGATCTGCTTATCGGCGTCGAACCCGAAGGCCTTCCAGACCGATCGATAAGGCTTCCTCCCGGCTATCCAGGTAGCGGCGCCGAGCCCACCGAACCCGACCGCCGAGATCCAGAATGCGAACTGCTTGTTCAGCGTGATTAGCGCAGCGACCCGCGCCGATGAGAGCCTCCTCGGTTCCTTCCCGGTCATCAGTGAATAGATCCCGGAGCCGAGGGTCGTCACATTTTCCCGGCTCGGCCCGCTCAGATCCTTCACGTGCTTGTTAGAGACCCCCTTCTCTTCGGTGCTGAGCGCAAGCATCGGGTAGTCGATTACAGCCGTGATGCCCGGCTTGCTCCGCTTCCACTCGATCGAGTTGAGGACCCATGCCTCGACAGCCAACTTGCCGTCCGGGGCCCTATCGAATGAATGGCGCTGGCTCTTCACATGCTCTCTGTAGCCGAAAAGGGCGGCCTCCCAGATCAGCTCCGAGGGGGCTCTGAAGTGGTAGTTGACGAGGCTTGGAGAAATGCCTAGCTCTTCACAGACCGCCCTGAATTCGACCGCGCGAGGTCCGTAGCGGGCAAGGTGTTCAGCGGTCAGCTCGATTATCTGATTTCGAGTCGAGGGAGACTGAGTGTCCGCTGGTTCTGGATTTCCTATCGGGCCTGACATTCGGATCCTTCCGGCTGGATGCTTGATTCAGTCGATCCTTTCAGTTTCATTGCCCAGTAGAGAGTTCGCACTCCTGCACTCGCGGGTAGGAGGCTCCGGGACACCAGGGGCTCCACACGCGCTTCGCGTTGGTACCGGCCATGGGACCAACCCGAGGGCACTCGGGAGCACCGAGAACAGTCCATGAGGCTGCCTTGCGGTACCCACCGGGGTACCAAACGAAGCGGATCCGGGGCTGCCTCAGGTCAGAGGACAGCGTTCCGCACGGCACCGAAGCCCTCGGGGCCCCTACCCCCAGGGATCTACCCGAACGGGTCTCATAACCCGGAGGTCGCCGGTTCGAATCCCGCCCCCGCTATCTCGGACCCTACGGGCATTTGGTCTTTGGCCCTACGGAAACATCCCCTGACCCGTCGTCAATGGGCACACCGGCCAGCTTTGGGCCCAAACCCCGCCAATTCGGTCCTACTCGGTCGAACCCGGTCCGCTCCCGAGGAGGATGGAAGAGCTTCCGTTCGAGGTAGCAATCCACTAGGCCTTTCCGATGGGGTCACCCAGAAGGGCACTGATCTCTGCGTCTCCCTTTCGAAGACGGAAGCTCTTGCCCGTCAGCTGCCTCTCAACTACGGGGCCGCTTGTCCCACAGATTCCGTGACCTGGCCTTGACGCTCTCGACGAAGTCATGGATTTCACTCAGATCAGCATCGGGATACTCGGTCAACAGCGATCGTCGGAAGAACCATGCCCCGATGCCGTACAGGATTACCACCCCGATTGGGAAGATGTACTCCTGGTGTTTGCCGAGCTCGGAAAGCAAATAAAGGAAGGCGAACAGGCCGAGCAAGCCAAAGGTGGCGCCCGGATACCGGCCGAAGGGAACGGCCAGGAAACGGCGCACCGAGACAGCTGATCTGGCCGGGGATACCAGCCATGCAAAGAAGAAGTAGATGAGAGAGGCCCAAAGGATCCCGATGGCCGAGGACTTGAGCAGCTCGGTACCGATTGAGTAGGCAGCCTGGGCGGCCGGCTGGATGTCGGCTGAGGCGAGCTGGGAGGTGACGTAACTGCCACCCACTGACCTGATCCACAGGGTAACCAGGGCGGCGATGATCAGCGCCC
>JBMUAP010000362.1:0-4046 GCA_049454155.1 Blastocatellia bacterium | reverse complement strand
CGAGATGACAACACGGGGGTCGGGCAACAAGCGACAACATCGAGATTGGATCGCCAGTGATGAGTCCCTCTCCCCCTCTCCGTGGCTCCGTGAGAAAAAAGAGTGAGCAGGTGGTGCGCCGGTGGGTGAACCCGCCATATTTTAATAGTGAGGTCGCTGACGCCCGGTTGGTGGCCTTGGTCGATGGAAGGATGGAGAATTTGGCAATGAAGTGGAATCGAGGGCCACAGTCACGCCCAGCATCGAGAGTCCAGGGAGCCTTATCGGTCGGAGTGCTCTTGGTGCTCCTCTTGAATCTCCCCTGGACGGAACAGGTCGGCGCACAAACGGCAGTGGCCCCCACCCAATGGCTCCCATCCACGATTGGCGACGGGACAACCTCGATCGAGTCAGTTGGCCCTGCCAGCCTTCTGCGATCAGCGGACTGGCGCGTCCTCGAGGACGCCGCTGTCTGGAAAGAGTACGGACTGATCGATCTCTCCATCCGTCGCTACCGGGTGGAGAAGAGGGTACTTCAGGTCGAACTCTTTCGGCACCAGACGCCAGCGGGCGCCTTTGGCCGGCAGAGCTTCCAACGGTTGACCCGCCAGCCGGGGCAGTCTCTTGCAGAGTTCGCGGCCGGCCCCTTCTTCGTTCGACTGAGCGAGGCCAACGCTCCCCGCCCATCAAGCGGCAGGACCAAGGAAGCAGAGGCTCTCGACACGGTAGGCCCCACGTTCAAGCGGATGGAAGACGCCCTCCGATCGACGCTTGCAGCGGAGGAAGAAGCGGGCCCAGTCATCCTCAAGCATCTTCCCACCGAGCGTCGACAGCCGAACACCGAAACCTACTATCTGGGACCTCTGGCCCTCAGCCGCCATCCCTCTTTTGGCCCGGTCGCCAATGTCCTCGACTTCACCAGCCAGCCGGAGACCGTCACGGCGACCTATGACCAGGAAACGGGCGGAAACGCCCTGGAACTCCTCCTGGTCGAGTACTACACGCCGCAAGCGGCCACCGACAATCTCTCCCGCCTGGAAGGCTACTTGGCCAGCCTCCCCCCGGAGAAACAGGCCCGACACCGTCTCCGGCGCATTGGCAACTATCTCGCCCTGATCGTCAGCGACGCCTCTCCAACAGCCGCGGACCAAGTCTTCAACCAGATTCGCTACGAGCAGAAGGTCTACTGGTACGGCCGGAAAGTGACCGACATCCCCCTCGAATTCCGCCCGGCGGACGCCGCGGCTTGGCGCGAAATGACCAATACCACGACCATCGTCGTTCAATCCCTTCTCTGGATCGCGTTGATGCTCGGACTGACAGTGCTGATTGGAATGCTGATCGGGGGGATGATCTTCTATTGGCGGCGTTATCAACGCCGGAAGCGTGGGATCGACAACCTCTTCAGTGACGCTGGGGAGACCATCTTTCTCAACCTGGATGACTATCTCATCCCCCCTCAGACCGAACCACCCGCTCCAACGCGGCTCCAACTGGCCCCTCTGGAACGGCCGGAGGAGCCCTTGGACGAGCCCCAAGTCAAACCTCCCACCACTTCCGGGTAAGCACGCACCTTCACACGCGAAGCGGCATGACGATATAGCGATAGTCGTAATCGATCTCTTGATGCGGCCGCAGTTGCACCTGAGAGCTGCCATCCTTGAACTCGAGAAGGACGTCGCCCTCGTTGATCACACTGAGAAAATCGAGCAGGTACTGGACATTGAATCCAATCGCAATCTCCGGACCATCATAATCGACGGCCAACTGCTCGACACCATCGCCAACCTCGGCCGTAGTCGCGGTGATCTGCACCAGATCATTCAGAAGCTCGACCTTGATGGCGTGGGACCGATCGTCCGCCACCAGGGAGATGCGCCGCAGTGCCCCCGCTAAGCGTGAACTCTCCACGACGAATCGGTGGTGATTCTCCTTCGGCAAAACCATCTCGTAGTTGGGAAACTGCCCCGTCAAGGTTCTCGACGTCAGGACCCGATTGCCAAAGCGGAAGAAGAGCAGGTTTTGGTGATAGGCCACTTCGAGCTGATCGTCGGCCTCCGCGCTCAGCCGGGCAAGTTCGGCTAAGGTCTTCTTCGGAATCAAGAGGTCGAGCGCCTGCCCCGTCACCGGCATCTTCTTCTCGATAAAGGCCAACCGATGCCCATCGGTCGCCACGACCCGAATCCCCTCTGTTCCCATCTCCAGCTTCGCGCCATTCAGGGTGAACCGCGACTCATCCGTGCTGCTCGCAAAGATCGTTCGCCCAATCAACGTCCGGAAGATCTGGGCGGGCAACGAGACCGCCCCTTCCGGCATCGACTTGATCTCCGGGAAATTCTCCGTCGCCACGCCATTGAGCCGGAACCGGGACCGTTCACACGTAAGGGTCACCTGCTCCTTCTCCCCTCGCTTGAGTTCGACCTCCGCTTCCGGCAACGCCCGAACGATTTCGAAGAGCTTCTTCGCCGGAAGGCAGAGCGAACCAGGTTCGAGAACCTCTGCGTCGCAGAACGAGGTGATCGACAAGTCGAGGTCCGTCGCCCGGATCTCGATCCCACCGGGTCGAGCCTCGATCAGCAGATTGACCAGAATCGGAATCGTACTCTTCTTCTCGACGACCCCCTGTACCAATCCCAACTCTTTTAGCAGGTTCTGCTTGCCGACCCGAAAGTTCATCGTCCCCTCCTGTCCCGCTTCATTCTCACTGGAACCGCTCTTTCCTGCTTATACGTCATACATAAAGAATATAAGAATCTAGTAGTAGTAGTAGGGCTGTGAAAAAGACGGGAGATTCTTCCTAACTGCTATCCCTCCCATCTCTTGGACCGTGGAAAAGGTGTGGAAAAGAATCTCTGGCCGAAGGAAAACTTGGCGGGGCCTGTGAATCTTCTCCGGGTCGAGTTCACGTTTCACACGCAATCCACAGGTCTTGGACAAGTTACTTGTGGAAAAGATGACAAATCTATCTGCATCTTTCACTTAAGCTGTGAATAACTCTGTGGAAATGTCCATTCTGCTCGATCATCCCCGTGATCTTGTTGACGCTGTGGAGCACCGTCGTGTGATGCTTGCCGCCAAACTCGCGCCCAATCTCGGGAAGGCTGGCACGTGTCAAGTTCTTGCACAGATACATCGCCACTTGCCTGGGGAAGGCGATATCCCGGGCATTGGTCTTCGATTTGAGGTCCGCGACGCGCAGCCCGAAATGCTCGGCGACGATCTTCTGGATTGTCGCAATCGACGTTGCGCGCTCCTCGACATTCACCAGATTCTTGAGGGCTTCCTGGGCGAGCGCCATGCTGATCGGCTCTCCTTTGAGTGACGAGAGCGCGGTCAATCGGACCAGGGACCCTTCCAGTTCCCGAATGTTCGATTTGATCTTTCGGGCAATGAACATTGCCACGGCATCAGGCACTTCCAATCGCTCTGATTCCGCTTTGCGCCGAAGGATCGCCAGTTTTGTCTCGAGATCTGGGGGCTGGATGTCGGCGATCAATCCCCATTCAAACCGCGAATGGAGCCGCTCCTCAAGTGTCGGAATCTCTCGCGGAGGGCAGTCGGAGGAGATGACGATCTGTTTCTGTCCCTCGTAGAGGGCGTTGAAGGTGTGGAAGAACTCCTCCTGCGTCCGCTCCTTCCCGGCGATGAACTGGATGTCATCGATCAGGAGGACATCGATCGATCGGTACCGCTCCCGGAAGGCCAGCGTCTGCTCATACCGGATCGCGTTGATCAGCTCATTCATGAACCGCTCGGCAGAGATGTAGCAGAGCCGCAGGTGTTGATTGATCTGCTTGACGCGGTGGCCAATCGCGCACATGAGGTGCGTCTTGCCCAGACCAACTCCACCATAAAGATAGAGCGGATTGTAGGTTCTCGATGGGCCTTCCGCGACCGCCAGCGCTGCGGCATGAGCGAACTGATTGCTCGAGCCGACCACGAACGTCTCGAAAGTGTACTTCTGATTGATCGGGAGCTCTGGGGCTTCCGGCCCGGTGGAGTAGGGGCGGGGCGGTGTCGTCGTCATTCTTGTGCCTTGGGGGGGAGGCCGATGGGGGGCTGTCGAC
>JBMUAP010000361.1:0-4062 GCA_049454155.1 Blastocatellia bacterium | reverse complement strand
GACGGCGTGGGGCGTATGCGTGGCGAGCCCTGCCAGCAGGCCGGCCGCAGCGCCGTCGACGACGGTAACGACCGGCTTCGGACAGCAGTCGACAACCCAAGCGAAACGGGTGGCCGCCGCGCGCTGAACCGCGTGGCCACCCGCCACCGATCCCGTAAAGGCGACAAAGCCGATCCGCGTATCCTCAATCACCCGGGCGACCTGCGGGTGATCGAGGTGCAGGTACTGGAAGACCCCTTCCGGCAATCCCACCGCCCGAAAAGCCTCGGCATAGGCCTCGGCGACGAGCGGCGTCTGGGGAGCCATCTTGAGGAGAACACTGTTGCCGGCGAGCAGCGCAGGGACCACGGCATTGACCGAGGCGAGCCACGGATAGTTCCACGGGGCCAGCACCAGAACCACTCCAACAGGCTCTTGACGGATGAAGCGGTCAAACCCCGCCTTTGGGTTGGGGCGAAGATCGGCCAGCGCATCCTCAGCGATCCCGGCCATGTACCGAACCCTCTCTTGAAAGCCGCGACGCAGCTCCGAGGGGCTCGCAGAGATCGGTCGACCCATCTGCCACGTCAGCTCCTCTCCGAAGCGATCCGCCCGCTCCACCAGCCATTCGGCCAGCCGGAGAGAGACAGCAACGCGTTCGGCGAGTGGAACCCTTCGCCACTCCGCCTGAGCCCGCACCGCCGTCGTCAGGGCTTGCTCGATCTCACTGCTGGTCGCCAGCTGGCGCTCAACGTAGAGACGCCCATCGACTGGGCTGATCGTCTGTTGCCACTCTCCCGCCATCGCTTCGCCTCCCCTTCCCTTCCACTCTCCAGAGAGATCGTCTGTGGTGACTTGTCAGCTAACGGGCAGCCGGCTTACTCCGGCGTGACATAGGCCGAGGTGATCCCACCATCGACCACGAAATCGCTCCCCGTGATGAAGGATGACTCGTCCGAGGCGAGGAAGAGGGCGGCCTGGGCGATCTCCGAGGCCTCGCCAAACCGGCCGACGGGGATGTGAACCAAGCGCCGCTGCCGTTTCTCCTCGGTGTTGAGGTAGCTCATCAGCAGCTCGGTGCGGAGCGGACCGGGGCAGAGCGCGTTGACGCGGATCCCCTCGCGGGCGTGGATGATCGCCAGTTCGCGTGTCATCGCCAGGACCGCCCCCTTGCTGGCCGTGTAGGCCACTTGGGGCGTTGCCGCCCCCATGAGAGCGACAAACGAGGCGGTATTGATGATCGACCCGCCGCCTGCTCGACGCAGCGCGGGAATCCCGAATTTACAACCCAGAAAGACGCCGCGGGCGTTGACGTTCATCGTCAAGTCCCAGATCTCTTCGCTGGTGGTCACGGCGTTGTCATCGGCGTGGTGCATGATTCCGGCGTTGTTGAAGAGAATGTCGAGCCGACCGAACTTCTTCTCTGCCGACTTGATCATCCGTTGACAGTCGTCCGCCTGCGAGACATCCGCTTTGGTGAAGAGGGCCTCGCCGCCTACCTCCTTGACCAGACGGACCGTCTGTCGCCCCGCCTTCTCATCCCGATCGACGACCACGACGCGGGCCCCCTCCCGCGCAAAGAGGAGCGCCGATTCCCGTCCGATTCCGCTGGCTCCCCCGGTAATCAGGGCGACCTTCCCTTCCAATCTGTTCATGCTTCTCACCATCCTCTGCTTGTTTGTCGTTGCCTTCTTGTTGAGGTTACATTTCGAGGCCTCAGTACGGCTTCCGCATTTTTTACGAACCCAAAATCAACGACAGATCCAGCACTTGGGCCCCTTCGCGTCTTCGCGCCTTCGCGTGAGCCTCTTCCCCTCCTGCCGCCTCTGGAACAGCCACCGAGCACTCGACCCCCTTCGCGCCTTCGCGTGAGCCTCTTCCCGGCTCAGATCCGCTCGAAGTATCGTGCACGTTCCCAATCGGTAACCGCACGATTATACGCCGACTGCTCGGAACGGTAGAAGTGGACATAGTGCTCGACGACCTCGTCGCCGAACGCTTCGCGGGCAAAGCGGCTCTCGGCGAGGCGGTCCGTCGCCTCGCCGAGCGTCGCCGGAACCCGCGGGAGGTGGCGTGCGGCGTAGATGTCTCCGGTGAAGATCTCCGGTGGCTCGATCTGGCGCTTGACGCCCTCCAGCCCGGCTGCCAGCGAGGCGGCAAGGGCGAGGTACGGATTGCAGTCGGCCCCGGGAATCCGGCACTCGATGCGCAGGCTCTGGCCGCGACCGACGACACGGAAGCCTCCTGTCCGATTGTCGTAGCTCCAAGCCAGCCGTGTCGGCGCCCACGAACTGTCGACAAAGCGCTTGTACGAGTTGACCGTTGGGGCGTAGAAGGGCATGACCTCCTCGGCATACGTCATCCACCCACCGAGAAAGTGGCGAAAGAGCGGGGAACACCGGATTGGCCCGAGTGACTCCTCACCGGCGAAGAGGTTGCGTCCATCCCGCCAGAGGCTGAGGTGGAGATGGCAGCTCGAACCGGCCCGATCGGCAGCCACCTTGGCCATGAAAGTCACGCTGATCCCCATCCGATCGGCCAGCTCCTTGAGGCATTGCTTGTAGACGACGTGCCGGTCGGCCATCGTCAAGGCCTCGGTGTACCGAACATTGAGTTCGTGCTGGCCGAGCCCCCATTCCCCCTTCGAGCTCTCGACCGGAACCCCTGATTGGCGCAGGTGGCGCCGTGCCTCGGCGGTGAAGCCCTCCGTGCGGGTCCCTTGCAGAATCTGATAGTCCTCAAGGTACCACCCAGCGGGCACCAGGTTGTGGTAGCCCGCCTCATGGGCTTCCCGATAGCCGGTCTCGAAGAGGTAGTACTCCAGCTCGGTGGCCGCTTGGCCGGTCCAGCCCGCCTCCTCCCCCTTCTCGACTTGGCGCTTGAGAATCGAGCGCGGGGCGAGGGGGACGGCCGTGTGGGTCTTCTCGTCGCTCACATCGCAAAGGACGAGCGCCGTCCGGTCGCGCCAGCTCGCCACCCGCAGGGGCGGCAAGTCCGGTTCGAGGTGGAAGTCTCCATAGCCCAGCTCCCAATTGGCAAAGCGATACCCGGCGACCGGCTCCATCTCCATATCGGTCGTCAGCAGGTAGTCGCAGCCGTGGGTCCCTTCCCGATAGGTCCGCTCGACAAACATCTCCGCGTCATACCGCTTGCCGTTGAGGCGCCCGTAATGGTCTGTGAAGCCGACGATGACCGTCTCGATCTGCTCGTCGGCGACCAGGCGCCGCAACTCGTCCTGCCCGAGCATCCCTTTGACGGCGATGTGTTCGTTGCTCATGACTCCTCCTTTGCTCTCAGTGGATCGAGCCAGCGTGGGCCGCGGAAGTGGTGCCGCTCCCACGTCCAGTACCAGAGACCCAACAGGCCGAGAACGGCGACCATCGTCTTCCCTGTCCGGTAGTCATCCGGCAAGCTCAGAATGGCGCTCAGAAAGACGACCCATCCGATCGCCACCAGATTGATCGCCCGCCCCCAGCGCCCCAGGTGCCACGGTCCGCGTGGAAGCTCCCGTTCGGTTCCCCGCGCCCGCCAATGCAGGTAGACGGGGAGAACGTAGGAGAGGTAGAGGCCAATCGTACTGATCGAGGTGATCACCGCGTAAGCCCCACTGTAGACCGCGGCCAGGAAGGCGAGGGCAACGCTCAGCCAGATCGCCAGCGCCGGCGACTGATAGCCGTCGTGAACGCGTCGCCAGAGGTGGGCGAAGGGCAGTCCGCCGTCGCGGGCGAAGGCGTAGAGGCCCCGGGACGACCAAGTCACCGCCGCCCGACCGCAGAACCACATGGCCATGGCCGCCAAGGCCGAGAAGAGCGCTCCCGCCCGCTCTCCCAAGGCACTTCCCAGAATCGCGATCACCGCCGGAACTTCATTGCCTCCCGCGTCGCGCGCCTCAAGGATCGCGCCCAGATCGCCAATCGACAAGGTCAGCGCCATCAACAAGAGATAGCCCACCACCGCCGAGACGACCACCGCCAGCACCATCCCCCAGGGAGCACGCCGCCGTGGATCGACCGTCTCTTCGGAGACACTCGCCGACGCATCATAGCCGGTGAAGGTCCAGAGCGCCTGCAAGAGCCCGAGGAT
>JBMUAP010000360.1:0-4076 GCA_049454155.1 Blastocatellia bacterium | reverse complement strand
CACCGCTGGTCCTCTCGGTCCACTCGATCGTCTCATTCGACTTCGCGGTCGGCATCATCCCTGGCTGGCACGCCACGATCTTCCCCCCCTACTTCGTTGCGGGAGCGATCTACGCGGGTTTCGCGATGGTTCTGACGATCGGGATCCCGGTCCGGAAGTTTTACCACCTCGAAGACTTCATCACGCTGCGCCACATTCGCAACATGGCAAAGGTCATGCTGGCCACCGGGTTGATTGTCGGTTATGGCTACTTGATGGAGCTCTTCTTCGCCTGGTATAGCGGTAACACCTATGAACAGTTCATGATGAAGAACCGGATGTATGGCCCCTACGGCTATATGTACTGGCTGCTGATTCTCTGCAACATTCTGGTTCCGCAGTTGCTGTGGGTCAAAAAGTACCGGGAGAACCTCTTCGTCGTCTTCATCGTCTCGATGTTCATCAACGTCGGGATGTGGCTGGAGCGGTTTGTCATCATCGTCATGAGCCTTAATCGGGACTTTTTGCCCTCGTCGTGGCGGATGTACACCCCCTCTGTCTTCGACTTCAGCATGTTCTTTGGGACGATCGGGTTCTTCCTGACCCTGATGTTCCTCTTCATCCGCTTCGTGCCGATGATTCCGATCTTCGAGATGAAGGCGTTGCTGCCCCAATCGAAGGTCAAGGAGAGCAAGGAAGAAGAGAAGGCGAAGGGCTCCGAGCCGCTGGGAGGCGCCCTGCCGCAATTTGGGGATTGAGTGGTCCGAGGGGAATGGACAGAGTCAACGCAATCTAAGTAGAGATTGAGCTATGAACAAACAGGAAGAACCATCGATTTATGGCGTGATGGCCCGGTTCGACACTCCGACAGAGATTGTCCGGGCGGCTCATCGAACCCACGACGCAGGGTATCGGAAGATCAACGCCTACAGCCCCTTTCCGATCGAAGAGCTCTCGCACGCGATCGGATTTCACAAGGACTACATTGCCCTCACCGTCCTGGTGGCGGGGCTGATGGGGGCGACGGGGGGCCTGCTCCTGCAGGTCTGGACATCGGCGATCGACTACCCGATCAACGTCGGGGGGCGGCCGTTGATCAGCTTGCCGTCGTTCATCCCGATCGTCTTTGAGAGCGCAATTCTGCTGGCGGCGTTTGGTGCGGTGATTGGGATGATCTTGATGAACCGGTTGCCGCAACCGTATCACCCGGTCTTCAACGTGCCGGCCTTCGCACGCGCGTCGCGCGACCGGTTCTTTCTCTGCATCAAGGCAGAGGATCCAAAGTTCGATCGGTCCGAGGCGCATGCCTTCCTGATCGGCCTGGGGGCGAAAGAGGTGATCGATGTGGAAGCGTAAGGGAGAGAGGCGAGGGGTTGCCTTCCTGCTGTTGAGCGGCCTCTTGTTGGTGGCGGGATGCCGCCAGGATATGCACGACAATCCTCGGTACGAGGCCTACGAAGAAGGCTCTCATCGGGAGCTGCCCGAGGGGACCATTGCCCGGGGCGCACTGGCCCTTAACCCCCCCGCACCCCGCTTGGATCCAGCCAAGGCGAGTGCGACTCCCGCTCCTGGGGCTCCTGCCACCCCTGCCACCCCGGCGGTTGCTGGGGCACCGGCGGCCATGATGAGTACGCCAACCGGAGAGGATGGGTTTCCCTTCACCGTCAGCAAGGCCATCCTCGATCGTGGAGAGAATCGGTACAACATCTCCTGCCTGCCTTGCCACGGAGTGCTGGGGGATGGGAACGGGATGATCGCCCTTCGCGGGATCCGCCGTCCGCCTTCCTACCACGATGAGCGGCTGCGCCAAGCACCGACCAGCTACTACTACGACGTGATCACCAACGGATTCGGGGCTATGTCGAATTACGCGGACCAGCTGACCCCTGAGGATCGATGGAAAGTGATCGCCTGGATCCGCGTTCTTCAGGCGAGCCAGCGGATGCCGAAAGATCGGATCAAGGATCAGGATCGGGACCGCTTGGCGGCGGTGTCGGCCTCATCGGGCGGAGCCAAGACAACCGCTTCCAACGCGGTGCCGGCACCATCGACGAACGCCATGGCGGGCGATCGCGGGACCGAGCAGATTTCAAGGGGGCGAAGCAACTGATGCAATCCACGGATAAGAACTATGCCGCACCAGCGGATCTTGCGCGCATCCAGAGCTTGGCGATTGGAATTGGCTTTCTTGGCCTGATCGCCTGGGGCGTCGGGCTGGTCCTCTCAGGGAAGGCGCGAGCCCTCTTCTTCCAGACCTACTTGGTCGCGTACGTCTTCTGGGTGGGAATTGCGCTCGGCTGTCTCGGGTGGTTGATGATCCAGTATCTGGGAGGAGCAACCTGGGGCATTGTCATTCGACGGATCCTCGAATCTGGCTCTCACACGCTGATTCTCATGGCCGTCCTCTTTGTCCCGATCCTCTTCGGAATTGGGGATCTCTATCACTGGGCCCATCCAGAGTCGATCGAGAGTGAGACCCTTCGGACACTGATCGAGAAGAAGACGGCTTGGCTCAACCCTGCGTTCTTCACTGCGCGGGCGGTCCTCTACTTTGCGGTTCTGCTGGTCTTGACGATCGTCCTGCGACGGCTCTCCCTTCGCCTCGACGCGACTGGTGATCCGAAGATGATCGAGACTGCGCAGAACTGGAGTGGTCCTGGCTTTCTGCTCTACGGCTTGGTCTGCACCTTTGCCGGGATCGATTGGGTGATGTCCCTCGACGCGGAGTGGTTCTCCTCGATCTTTGGAATGTTGATGATTGCTGGACAGGGGGTCGCCTCGATGGCCCTGATCATCTCTGTCTGCGTGATCTTGGCCCGGCGGGAGCCGATGAACCGGGTATTGCGCCCGAAGCACTTCCACGATCTGGGCAAGCTGCTGCTCGCCCTGGTCTGTGTGTGGGCCTACTTCTCCTTCTCCCAATTGCTGATCATCTGGTCTGGCAACCTCCCGGAGGAGATCCCCTGGTACATTGAGCGCTTCCAAGGGCCGTGGCGCTATCTTGGGGTTGGTCTGATCGTCCTCCATTTCCTCCTCCCCTTCTTTCTCCTTCTCTCGCGGGAGTTAAAGATGAATGGGAAGCGGCTGGTCGGCGTCGCCTGGTTGATCCTGGTGATGCGCCTGGTCGATCTCCTCTGGGTGATGGTCCCCTCCTATGAGATTGGTGAACATCACTCGCCGGCGCTTTCCAGTTATGGCCTCTACTTGGCCGTGACGATTGGGATGGGGGGAGTTTGGCTCGGGTGGTTCTTCTGGCAACTGCGCAGCCAAGCGCTGCTGCCGTACCAAGACCCGAACTACGTCCCGGACAGTTCAACGGAGCACGCCCTCGAATTGAGCTGAGGGTGGCTCGACGTGGGCCTGACCGGCAGGGAAGTCCGGTCGACATTCTGCATCCTCCTGATTCCCGACGATCGGGTATGGAATGGAATCGATACATATGAGTGAGAAGCACGATCATCAATCGCACGATCATCTGAAGCCGGAGAGCAGTTCGATTCAAGCGAAGCCCGTCTACATCTTTTTGGGTGTACTGGCGGTGGCCTCTGCCTTCGTCTTTGTTCTGATCTACGGACTGCTCTGGGCGCTCGATCGCCAGCGGGAAGCCGACCAGACTCCGCCAGCGACTCGGGTGACGATGCCCGAAGGGATGAAGAAGTACCCACCCGAGCCGCGCCTCCAGGGTGCTCCCGCACCAGAGGGGCCTTCGCTGCTGCCGCTCGATGATTGGGTCGACTACAAGAAGAAGATGGATGCCGCCGCTACCTCGTATGCCTGGGTCGATGAGAATTCGGGAATCGCCCGGATTCCGCTTGAGCGCGCCAAGGAGATCGTCGCCCAGGAAGGCCTCCCTCTCCTTTCAGAAACGGCTCAGCAACAGATCGAGCTGGCCGAAGCGACCCGGCTCAAAGTGCTCGGAGCCGAGGCGAGTGGTGGTCGGATCATTCGGTAGGGATCCCCTCCCCCAAAGGACGGGAGCCTCGATCGACGATTGACTGGAATAGATAGCACCGGAATCGATACAATTCGATACGAACAGAAGACAGGTCAGGTCGTGAAACATCAGGAGAAGTTGTCGATGAAGGGAGAGAGAGTCC
>JBMUAP010000359.1:0-4096 GCA_049454155.1 Blastocatellia bacterium | reverse complement strand
CTCTGGTCGGCTTGGTCCACTTTCTGATTTTCCCCTCCGTGAGTAGTTACGCCGTTTTGGCCGCCCAACCCCCGCCAGACTGCCCCTGACTCAACCCGGGCCTTCTCGATGCGAGGTTCAGGTATGCCACCTTCTCTCCTTTCGGGCAAGGGCACACCCGTGGCCCAGCCACTCCCGAAGCGAAAATTGACAGTCGGGGAGAGGGCGTGCTACGGTCAGATTGTTTTGAGTAACCGCAAGCCATCCAACCAGTTCGGCGGTGCGCCCAAGGGGGCAGAGAGACCATCCTCGGGCCGGAGTGCGGGTCTGCCTTGGGCCCTGATCCGCCGTCACGGGGTTCTCCGGACTTTTGTCGAGTACGGGATTGCACGGGCCATCCTGGGAGGGGCGACCCTGCTGCCCCGCACCTGGGCACTCCACTTCGGCTACAGCGTGGGCGCTGTTGCTCATCGCCTGCTGCCGCACCTGCGCCATCACGCCGAGACCAACCTCCGACTGGCGTTTCCAGAGATGGCAGCAGCCGAGCGGGACCAGATCGTTCGCGAGGTCTTCCGGACGCTCGGTCGCCTGCTCGCCGAGGTCAGCCAATTCCCCCGCTTGAACCCCGTGAACATTGATCGGGTCGTCCGCTACGAAGGGCTCTCCCATTTTCTCGACGCCCAGGCGACCGGACGCGGTGTCATCTTCCTGACTGGCCACCTGGGGGCCTGGGAGCTCTCCGTCTATGCCCACTCGGTCTATGGATATCCCTCGTCCTTCCTCGCGCGGCGCGTCGACAATCCCCTCGTCGAGCGCTTGGCCGAGCGCTACCGGACGATGTATGGCAACCGCAGCATCGACAAGAAGACTGGACTGCGCGAGGTGATCCGCACGCTCAAAGCGGGTGGCGTCGTCGGCATCCTCGCCGATCTCAACGCACTGCGACCGGAAGGGATCTTCTGCGACTTCTTCGGAGTTCCCGCAGCCACCACCGTCGGCGTCGCCACCCTGGCCCTACGAACCGACGCAGTCGTCCTGCCGGGCTACCTCGTCTGGGAAGAAGCAGAACAGCGCCACGTTCTCCACTTCGAGCCTCCCATCGAGACAGTCCGGACCGGAGATTCGGACGCGGACGTGCAGGTCAACACTGCCCGCTACACGGCACTGCTCGAGTCGATCATTCGGCGCTATCCGGGACAATGGCTCTGGATCCACCGGCGATGGCGGACTCGGCCACCGGGTGAACCGGACCTCTATTGATGCGGAATGAGCCTCGGGGGGCAGGCGGGCAGGGATGGAAAGACAATCAACGCCAGAACTGAAGAGATGACTGCACCTCCGAGGCACAGAGAACATCGAGAAGAAGGTTGGTAACAACTCACGGCATCAATGAACATCAAGGTTTCCTGTATTCTTCTCGGTGACCTCTCTGTGCGGCAATGATCTCTTCCGTTCAGACGTTAGTAGGTTGTTGACGCAGACCACTTCCAAATCTTCTTCTCTGTGACCTCTGTGGCTCGGTGGTGCAATCATCTCTTCCTCACTGCGAGTAGTTACCAAAAAAGAGACGAACAATGATCAGGAAGGGCCGTTAGGGGGGTCTGCCCTGCCCATTCCCGTCCATTGCATCGATGCTCGCTCGTCATTTGGATCTCGGATTCCGCAGATAGTAAAACCTCCCGTCCTCGGCTCCTCCAAGGAAATCGGGAATCGAATCCCCATTGAAATCGACCACTGACGGGCTGACATCGTGCCCCTCGATATTGCGTTCGGCAAGGGTTCCGACATTCTTCATGATCAGGAGTCCGTCGCGCTGATCGACTTGGCGCAGAAAATCGGCATTGCTCGAATTGAGCAGCAGGTCGAGACGTCCGTCTCCATCCCAGTCAGTCAGGGAGAGCTTGCGCCTGCCGCTGCGCCCTGCCAGCCCTGGATTGAGCCGGATGGCCACTCCTTGATCATCGACAAAGATTCGGCGCGGGCTTCTGAGAATCAGCCTGCCGCCAACGCGGGCCCGCTCAAAGAAGGCGAGATATCCCTCATGATCAAGCATGACCAGATCGACCAGCCCGTCACCATTGAGATCGCAGAGCCCAGGGGTGGTGCGCCACTGCGTCAACAACTCCCGCCCTTGGGGTCGCAGCCACCCCCAGGCAAGGTGCGGCTGCTGCCCCTCCCATTCAACCTCGATCGGCTGCGGCGCAGCCAGTCGCGGGGCTCCCCGCTTTCCTGTATTTCGCAGCCATTCAACCCGACCGAAGATCGAATTGAAGACAATGTCGAGCCGTCCATCCCCATCCCAGTCGGCGATGTTGAGTGCCGTGTAGCCCCATTTGGCCTCAGCCGGCCCCTGAATGCTGCCGTTCCTGCCGGCCATGATGCGGAAGCGGCGTCCGCCCGCCTCCAGCCGCCGCGGGGCTGCCCATCGCGGTGACTCAACCCGCGGGCCGCTCAGATTCTCGAAGAACTCGAGATAGCCCGCCGTATTGCCGCTGACGATATCCATGTCCCCGTCTTCGTCCCAATCGACCCCCACCGGCGTTGCCAGCGCGCCGCACTTCAGCGTTTCCGCTTCCTGGCGGAAATAGACCGGTTGCGCAAAGATCGGCGTTCGATCTCTCGCCAGCCTGCCGCTATTTTCGACGAAGGCGACCCGGCCATCCTCATCGCCGACGATCAAGTCGAAATCTCCATCCCGGTCCCAGTCAAAGGCGACCGGGACGATCATCTCCAGATCCATCGTCAACGCCGCTCCACGCCCGTCCCGCAACCGCCGCCCCGCAGCATAGACCGGACTGACCCGCGTGCCGATGTTCTCAAAATAGGTGAAGCCATCGAGAAACTCTCCCGTCAGCAGGTCGAGATCCCCGTCTCCGTCAAAGTCTTCAAAGTTTGGCGAGGGACAGCCAAAGGTGTCGATCGGCTGCCCCGCCGCCTGCAACTTCACCGGTGGGTCGTAGCGCGGTGCCGCGCTCGTCGCCACGTTGCGGTGCAGCATGACGAAACCGTGCAGCGGCCCGTTGACCCATTCCCCTCGCTCATTCCACGCATCGTCCCAGCCGTAATCGCTCCAGTCCTCGATCCCCGTCACCAGATCAAGTGCGCCATCCCCGTCATAGTCGACATAACGCCACTGGTTGTGGCGTACCTTCGGCCCCTTTGGCTGTCTGCCCTGCGGCTTGTAAAAGTCGGCGGGGACCGGCAGCTTCTGCGGCTGCGCCAGCCCGACCCGCTCAAACCCCGGATACTCCTCACCCGGTGCCAGCACCCGCATCCGCCCATCGACATAACTCGGCATGACGTAATGGCGTGTCCCGCTCAGTCGTCGCGCCGGCCTGAAGACCGGCATCTTGTTCCGCGATGTCTCGCCAGTCGTGTTCTCAAAGAACCAGATCCCGTTTGATGGCTTGTCCGGACAGGAGACAATCAGATCGTAATCGCCATCCCCGTCGGCATCGCACGGCACCGGCCACGCCCCGAGCCCAACGCCGAGGGCGACCCCCAACCCTGGATTGTTGTACCTCAACTGCTCCAATCCGCCTGCCCCCTCGCCCGAGGCCGTGACGCCGCGATCACCTGCCACACTCGCTAAAATCGAGACGATCATCACCGCCAACACCAGTCTCCAAGATCGCTTCATCTCTTTCTTTTTTGCCTCCCAATCATTGATAATTGAATGAATCTCTGACTCACGGTGCAATCATTGGTGGTCAGAGGGTGATGTCCCAGGCTCCGGCGATTGAGGTTCACTTCCTCAAGTCGAACAACCCGCCCACCGGCCTTGGCGAGCCGGCGCTGCCGCCGATCCTGCCGGCAATCAGCAATGCGATCTTCGCGGCCTGCGGTGAGCGCATCCACACCCTCCCAATCACCAAACAGGGCTTCCGCTTTGCCTGAAGCCCGCTGAGGAGAAATATGAGGCTGACTCGACGTCGATTTATCACCACGAGCGGCGCCCTTCTCGGGGTGCCGTCTTTTCAACGGGTGAGTCAAATGCCACAAGCATCTGCTCCGGAAAGACAGACACTCTTCCGCGGTGGCGAAGGGGATTATGCACTCTACCGCATCCCCGGCATCGTCGTCACCCGGCGCGGGTCGGTGCTGGCATACTGCGAGG
>JBMUAP010000358.1:0-4099 GCA_049454155.1 Blastocatellia bacterium | reverse complement strand
ACTGAAGAAGCGACAGCCATTTACGTTATTTCTGGTAGAAGATGATCAGGCGGTAGAACTCATTCTCCAACTCATCCGGTGAACTGTCGACCTCCCGAATCAGCAGTGGAGTCCTTCCGTGTAAAAGAACAACCTCAAATCCGCGAGGAGTTGGGGTGAGCAACATCTGATCTCCCTCCACATCGCCTCGCATCAACCAGAAGAGCTCTGCCAAGTGGCGAGGAACAATCAACCCAGCATGCCAACCAAGCTGCGCGAAGATCGACTCGTACTGGGTCATCACCACCCGATGGGCCAGACTGACCAACCAATGTGGTCGCTCCCCCTCAGCCGGAAGAGAATACCGGGAGACCCGTAAATCCGCGGTCGGATATCCTGACGTCCGCTCAATCTTCCAATCCAGCAGCTCGGCCTCCTCGCTTCTTGATCGCGGCCCACTTTCCAAGGAGAGGACATAACTGCGACCACTCATCGAGGGAAGAGAGACGCTGAGGCGTTCCATCTTCTTCAATCCCGCTTCGGCCGGGAGACGCTCCAGAAGCTGGCGGAATTGTCCCTCATCCGCAATATTCGCGCGAGCAAAATCGGCTGTGATCAGCCCTGCCGGCAGTGGAAGAATCGCGACCTGTTTCGGCTCGAACTCCCCCCGTTCATACCGGAGCGAAAGGAGCACAAGATGGGACTCCGTGATCGAAAGGGAGAGTGAGGGGTAGACTGGATCGAGCAGAAACCCGCCCAATCGGCGCAGCGACTTCAATGATTGTCCCATAATTCCTCTGGTCCCGAGAGCGTTGCACCTTCTCATACGATCTTCCAGGGCATCCCCCAAAAGCTCGTAACTACTCACGGCGTTACTGAACTTCAAGGGGTTCTATCTTCTTCTCGGTGATCTCTCTGTGGTGCAAGGGTGTCTTCCGTTCAGACGTTGGTCGCTTGTTGACGCTGTTCAATTCCCAATCTTCTTCTTGGTCTTCTCCGTGCCTCCGTGTGAGACTCTTCTCTGTCCCCCAGCGTGGGCCCAGTTGCTTTTTCTCACAAGAGGAGAGGAGGCCGCTCAAGTTTTGGGTTGGAGAAATCTTCATCCTCCATCTCTTCTTCGTGTCTCGAGGTCGCCATCATCTCTTCCGTTCCGTGAGTAGTGACAAAAGATCAATATTCCGTGTAGGCCTTTCCATTGGAGTCTACTCCCTCGGCGCTACTTCTGACATCCCCGATCCCAGCTGGTATATTGAGATTTTCCGATGTCCCCGGAACCTCGACCCACATACAATCTGGGCAGATGGGATCCTTGGGGATCTCCCTCAAGTACCCGCTACTCACTAGATCCTGAAGGGAAGACGGTGGACGCTCCTTGTCGGATGAGTAGTAGTCGATCGCACGTCGCATCGTCCAGAGGTTCTGCTGAAGAACGACCTCTTTGGCGCGCCGGAGATGGGCCATATAGCGCGGGATGGCGACCGTCGCCAAAATGGCAATCACCACCATCACGATCAATAGCTCCATAAAGGTAAAGCCACGTTGCCGCTCACGGAGCAACTCCCTGCGGAGGAATCGCCTGCCGCTGGAGGAACGAGCTGTGATCACCGAAGCTCCCTTCATTATTCCCTCATTTCCGAACTGCACAGTCATAAACCCATTCGAGGACCAGTCGCGATCACCTCCGTGATCACGGCCGTCGGTTGAACTGATGATCGCCGGCAATGCCAGCCAAGTCCGGAGACTCACCAATCCTTGTACTGAGTCTTCCCGTCGAGAGCCTGGCCGGGAGCCTTGCTGTAGATGTCAAAGATATTCTGGCCTCCCCAGGAAGTGGCATCCGGGTCATCTTGAACGGAACGCAACCCCCAGTCGGCTTTACCTGTGAACGGATCTTTGGGGATTCGGCGCAGAAACCGGATCGTTGCGTCGGGTTTGTTGGGAGGATTGATCCCCTCGACCAAAATATCGAGCTCTGGGGGGTAACATTCATCCTGAACTTTTCGATCAAGTGGCCCTACCTGCCCCTGCTCACAAGCAAACTTGTAGCTATCGATCGCTTTGCGAATCTCTCGCAGAGACCGCCGCAGCTCCATCTCCCGCTCCCGCTTGATCAGGTTGCGCGCAATCGGAACCGTCCCCGCAGCGAGAATCGCGATGATGGCGAGCGTGATGATCAACTCCAGAAGGGTAAACCCAGAGGAGAGCCCAGCACGAAGGCGGGTGGGCCTCGCGCCCTCCTTCTTCCAGCTCAGACTTCTCTTGAAACTCACACCCTGTCCCTCTCTCCGATGCAGACCTTCCCCGAAGATCCCCAAGCTTCCTTCCCACTAACGAACGACTGAGAGTTGGGCGGGCTTTCCCCGCCAAGTAATTGTTGATTGATTTCGATCCAGGAGCAACGTCTCCGCAGGAATCAGGGTCAGATCAATCCGACCTTCCGCAAGGGGGGTCCACTTCACCTTGACCAGTTCTCCCTCACTGCGCAGCGGGGACTCCGGTTTCGGGCGAAATGTGATCTTGAGGGTATCATGCTCGACGACATAGGTCAGGTCGGCCCCAGGGCCAAGGAGAGCGCCGGCCTCGACTGACTGCGGTTGAAACCTCTTCGCATCGAACTTGATGGAAAGGGTCGCCATTCCAAGATTACCCATCCCATCCCCGAGAATCTGGACTGAATGCGGCTTACCGATCTTCACCGACGCAGCAGCGGAGCGGAAGGTGAGTGTAGCCCCTGTCACTGCCCCCTGCAGCCCTTTTCCTGAAATGGCCTCTGGCTCTGGAACTGTCCTCTGGTTCCTCCCTGAATCTGGTACTGCCGCGGGCGAGGACTTAGACGAGCCGGATCGATTGGCTCGCGCCTGCCGACGCTCCGCCTCAGCACGTGCGGCGGCAGCCCGCGATTCGGCAATCAATCGCTCCAATTCAGGGGGTTTGCGAATGGAACGCAGGACCGCTGGCTGAATCGGGTTCGGCGGGCGAGTATCGACTTCATCCTCTCCAGCGGCGCCATCCGCACCACCCGCTCCAGCGCCGGATGCCCCACCGCCACTCGCGGGGCCACCACCTGCGGAGATGTCTTGTTCTGTGAGTGGGCGCCCCTCGGCGGCAAGGTCAGCTGGACGTGCACTGGATGGCCCAAGAGGCTGGCCAGGCAACTGATCCGGAGACGACCCATTGGAAGGCAGTTTGTTGCTGTCGCCCCCGCCCACGCCGGGAGCGGTTGCCGCCGCAGGCAGAATCGGATCTTCCCGACGCCCAAGCGCAGGAACAGAATTGGGAACAACCCCAGAACGAGCAATGGCGGCATCGTCAATGACACGAGCCCCCTGCGATCCTGCTCCCCGGTTGGAGACCGTCTGGATCGGGGTCCGCCCTTGCAGAGACGACGGAGCCAGCGGGGAGGTCCCTGATCCCCCAGCCTGCGCCAGTGTGGCAGGGGCGCCCGGCGAGGAGCTTCCACTGGCAATCGAGGGGGGAGCTGATCCAGCGGGAATGGCACTCGACGGAACTTGCTGGGCAATCAGACGGCGCTCCTGCTCCTCGATCCGCTGTGCACGAAAGACGACATCCTCGATGCTTGGCATCGGGCCAGCCTGGGCGTGCCCCGCATACTTTGCCAAGTGATCTTCATTGTTGATCCCCTGGGAACGAATGATGTGGGGAGTGACGGTGATGATCACATCGCTCTGTCGGCTATCCTGCCGGGGGGTCGTGATGAATCGACCGAGAATGGGAATCATTCCAAGAACGGGAATCGAGGCACGACTGTTCCCATTTGACTCGGCGCTGACCCCGGCCACGACCGCTGTCACCCCATCCTGAATCCGCGCCGTGGTATTGAGCGATCGCTGTGTAAAGACAGGCGTCAGATTGGTGGCATCCGATCCTGAGGAGACAATGTCCGAGGTCTCGAACTTCATTTCGATCTCGACATACCCTTCACTGGTGATCGATGGCTTCGCTTCAATCACGAGTCCAACATCGCGGTACTGGATGCTGTCAATCCCCGGGAATCCAAACCCACCGACTCCTCCCACACCACCCACACCACCCACACCACCAGTTGCGACTCCACCGGCACCAGCGCCCCCACCAATTCCTCCACCAATTCCCCCGCCAA
>JBMUAP010000357.1:0-4106 GCA_049454155.1 Blastocatellia bacterium | reverse complement strand
CAGCTTGTCAGAAAGCTGCAACGGGGGAGGGGCGTTGACCGTCCATGACCCTGTTCGTCCAGTTTTGTTCGACGTCTCGACGATGGTGGTGGCCAAGTCCTTTGGGTTTTTCAAGACGGGTCTGGCTCTTATCGTGAGGAATCGTCGATGCCGTATCCGGGAAGTTCTGAGTAAGTCTTTATCATTCAGTTGTTTCTATGCAAAAGCTCGCTGAGATCTGTATTCAACGCCCTGTCTTCGCCGCGATGATCATCCTCTCCCTGGTGGTGGTCGGGGCGACCAGCTACTCGAAACTGGGGGGCGATCGCTTTCCGACGAGCGACCGGCCGACGGTGACGATCCGCATGACCCTGCCGGGGGCTTCTCCGGAAGAGGCCGAGTCACAGTTGGCCAAACCGATCGAGGAGGTCGTCAACACGGTCGAAGGGGTCGAGCAGCTCCGCTCGGTCTCGAGCCAGGGACGATCCTTCATCATTGCGACCTTCAACCTCAATCGGAACATCGAGGCGGCCGCCCAGGATGTGCGGGATCGGGTCCAGTCGGTCTTGCGGCTTCTGCCGCCGGGGACAGATCCACCGGTGGTCCAGAAGGCGGACAGCGACTCGGAGCCGATCATGACGATCGCCGTCTCGGGGGATCGCTCGATCCGGGAGCTGACCGAGCTCTCGGACAAGATCATCAAGGTGGGGATCGAGCGGTCAGTGGGAGTCGGTGAGGTCCAGATCAACGGCGGTCTGTTGCGGGCGATCAACGTGTGGGTCGACGCCGACCGCCTCGCGGCCTATCGCATCCCGATCACCCAGGTCCGCAACGCGCTGGTTCGGCAAAACGCCGATGTACCAGGGGGGAATGTCGACGCGGGCGCGCGGGAACTGGTCCTGCGGACGATGGGACGGGTCGTCGACCCGCGCGGATTTGATGACTTGGTCATCGCCAATGCTGGGGGGACCCCGATCCGGATCCGGGACATCGGATATGCCGAGGATGGGACCAAGGAGATGCGGACGCTCTCCCGTCTCAATGGCCGTCCGGCAGTGACCCTCGACATCATTCGGCAATCGGGCTCAAATACGGTCGCGGTGATTGACGATGTCAAGCGCAACCTGGAGCGGGTCCGCCGGCAGATCCCAGCCGATGTCAGCCTCGATATCACCATCGATCAATCGCGCTACATCAAGAACGCCCTCAGTGAGATCAATGTCCATCTTATTCTTGGGAGCATCCTTGCCTGTCTGGTGGTGCTGCTCTTCATGCGCTCGTGGCGCTCGATGATCATCGCCGGCATCGCCATTCCGGCATCGGTCATCTCGACCTTTGGAATGATGAGGGCACTGGACTTCACCCTCAACAGCGTGACGATGTTGGCACTGGTCTTGATGGTCGGGGTTGTCATCGACGACGCGATCGTCGTGCTCGAGAACATCTTCCGATTCATCGAGGAGAAGAAACTTTCCCCGATGGTTGCCGCCCGGGAGGCGACCAAAGAGATCGGGCTGGCCGTGACCGCGACCACTTTTTCACTGGTCGTCATCTTCCTTCCTGTCTCGTTCATGTCGTCGATCTCGGGCCGGTTTCTCTACCAATTCGGGATTACGGCGGCGGTGGCCATTCTGGTCAGCCTGCTCGTCTCCTTCACACTGACCCCGATGATGAGTGCCCGCATGCTCGCCGGGGACGCGGCCAAGGCTCGCGAAGCGCACGAGACGACCTCGCGCGGGGGATTTTACGGGCTGCTCGACCGGGCGTATACCGCGATGCTCCACTTCGTGATGCGCCATCGCTTGATTGTGACGGTCGTCACCCTGGTCGTCATCTTCTCTTCCGTGCCGCTCTATGGGTTGGTCAAGCAGGACTTCATTCCAAGCAATGTCGATGAGGGGCAGTTCAGTATTAATCTCAACGGTCCAGAGGGAACGAGCCTCGTCGCCATGGACGAGGCGTTGCTGGCGGTCGAGACGGAGCTGCGGCAGATGCCGGAGATCCGCGTTCTGCTGGGGTCGGCTGGCAGCTTCTTCTCTGGGGCAGTCAACAGTGCACGTATCTTTGTGGGCATTGCGCCCCACGTCGAGCGGACCGTCAATTTGACGAAGTTCTGGGAGGGGCTCAAGCGCGGGGAGCCGCTTGCCGTTTTCGAGGGGAACTACAGCGCGCGCGACGTGCAGCAGAAGATCCGCCAGCGACTGCGCAAGTTCACCCACCTGCGGCCAACGATCCGCAACCCGCAGACGATCAACCTCGGCAGCGGCAGCGGGTTTTCCGACATCGATTTCGCGGTGCGGGGCCCGGACCTCAATCAACTGGTCGCGTATGCCGAGCGCTTGCGCCTGCGCGCCCCGGAGTTGGGGCTGGTCGACGCGGACATCACGCTCAAACTGGATAAGCCGGAACTGCGTGTCGAGATCAATCGCCCCCGGGCGGCCGATCTCGGGGTCGATTCGACCGACATCGCCACGGCGCTGCGGCTGATGGTCGGCGGAGACGAGCGAGTCTCGCGGTTCCGGGATGAGCAGATGAACGAGGACTACGATGTGCAGATCCGATTGCAAAAGGGCGATCGGAGCGACTCGGCAACGATTGCGCGCCTCTTCGTGCCCTCGACCAAGGTGGGGCTCGTCCAGCTCGACAATGTGGTGACGCTGAGCCCCTCGCAGGCCTCCTCGCGCATCGACCGGCTCGACCGGCAGCGCCAAGTCTCGTTGCGGGCTGGGGTTGGACCGGGCTATGCGCTCGCTGATCGTGTCGAGGCGCTCCGTGCCGAGATCGCCAGTTACAACCTTCCCCCCGGCTATTCGACGACGGTCGCTGGGCGGGCGCGCGAACTGGAGCGGACCTTCGGGGAGTTCATCCTCGCCTTCCTCCTCTCGATCGCTTTCATGTACATGATCCTCGCGTCGCAGTTCGAGAGTGTCATTCACCCGGTGACGATCCTGCTCAGCCTCCCCTTGGCGGTCCCGTTTGCCTTGCTTTCGCTCTATCTGATGGACGAGACGCTCAATCTCTACTCGGCCCTTGGGATCCTCGTCCTCTTCGGGGTAGTCAAGAAGAACTCGATCCTGCAGATCGATCACATGAACGGGTTACGGGCGAAGGGGATGGCACGGTACGAGGCGATCATCCAAGCCAACCGGGATCGGCTGCGCCCGATCCTCATGACGACGCTGGCGCTGGTCGCCGGGATGTTGCCGCTCGCACTCGGGACGGGCCCGGGCGCCGAAGAGCGCCATTCGATCGCGATCGTCGTCATCGGCGGACAATCCCTCTCGTTGCTGCTCACCCTGCTGGTGACTCCGGTCGCCTACTCGATCTTCGATGACCTGGGGATCTGGGTGCAGCGTCGATTTCCTAAGTCGAAGGCCGGGTCTTCCCTCGACGGAGGGCTCGACGGGGGCAACCTGGGAGGGAAGGTCCCTTCCTCGGCGGTCGAATCGGGGGATTGATTCTCCTCTCGACGATCCCAGTATAACCCGCTGCTTGATTGAATCTCCTCCGGGGAGGAGGTTGTGCTCCCTGGAGGGCCATTTCCGGTCTCGGATCGTCTCCTGTCTTGCCAATTTTCCGGATCTGAGATACAACCAGCCAGATTTTTCGGGACAACCCATTCACATCGCTTCTTCAGACGAATTCGATCACCCCTTCGGCACTATCCGATTGGGTGGAGCCGGTTCCTCTGGAGGGACAGGAGCAAAGAAACTATTCAATTCCATTGGGCAATTCCATTGGGAAAAAAGGAGCAGGGATGGTCTGGAGAAGAGAAACACGAAGAGAGCACGGACGGATCCACACGGCGACAGTCCCACGTCGCGCGTTCTTGATGGCGGGGATGGGAGCGGTGGTCGGTGGCTTGGCCCTGCGGGGCGGTTCATCCGTAGAAGCCGCGGTGACGGCCCAACAGGAGGGATCTTCCCCACTGGTTGTCGGACAGAAGACCCATCGCTATGAATGGCTGCGAGGGTGGGGGCGACTGCCGGAGGGGATGGCACTCGGCAGTACGCACGGTGCCGTCCAGGTCGATTCGCAGAACCGCGTCTACTTCAACACCGACACGGAGAATGCCATCCTCGTCTTCAAGGAGGACGGTACATTTGTCCGCGCCATGGGGGCCGAGT
>JBMUAP010000356.1:0-4106 GCA_049454155.1 Blastocatellia bacterium | reverse complement strand
GCAACGATCTTCCTCGGCGATTCCGGGAGCCTCTTCCTCGGGTTCATGGCGGCGGGACTCTCCCTGGCTGGGTCGCAGAAGGGCTCAACGATCGTGGCGATCGCCATCCCGCTCGTCTCCTTCGGACTGCCACTGACGGAGGCTGGACTCTCCCTCGTCCGGCGCTTTTTGAGTGGTGCACCGCTGCTGGCGGGTGATCGGGGACACATTCACCACCGGCTGCTCGACCGGGGGCTGACCCAACGACAAGCAGCGATCCTGCTCTACGGCGTCTGCGGGCTCTTCGCCCTCTTCGGGCTGATGCTCCTCAATCCGCAACGCAATCTGGGGGCGCTGATCTTCTTCGTCGTCGGAGTAGGCGTCATCTTCGGCGTGCAGCATCTCCGCTATCCAGAGTTCAGCGAGCTGGGCCATCAACTCCGGCATCGGGTTCATCGACGGCGGCGAGCCATCGCCACCAACGTTCGGTTGCGCCGGGTCAGCGCTGATCTGGCGAGCGCTCGGGAGCTGGGCCAAGTCTTCGCGGCCCTCTCTCACCTGCAGGAGTCTGGAGAGTTCGACTGCTGGTGGATCGAGATCGGCGGCAGCAGCAGTCCAGCTTTGGGAATTTCCGGGGAGACAGCCACGTACCAGCCATCCCCGACGCCTGGCCGCAGCATCCTCTGGTTCTGGGAAGATCGTCCGGGACGGGCCGAGGAGATGCAGGGATCCGCCTTCACGTGGTCACTGCACCTTCCGCTCCGCCATGGAGCCGATGCCCTTCTCGGAGAGGTGGTCTTCTGCAGAGACCTGCGGCGGGGATCCGCCCATCTCGACCTCTCTCCCCTCTGCGATCATCTCCCGCACGACCTCAGCCTCGCCCTCGAACGACTCCTGCCCGAGAAGACCGATCCCGCCCCCTCCTCGCCTCACTCCTGATGGCGGAAGGGGATAAAGGTCGGGTCGTCCTGATGGACGCGCTCCCACCGCAGAAACTCGTAAAACCCACACCGGTTCTCTTCGGGATAGCTGCGACAGGTCCCCGGGCGATGCTCGTAGACGGTGCAGCGCCGCTCAACGGGATGCAGAAACTGGCAGGCACTCTTGTAGATCGAATCGCGGCGATGGCGGAGCACCCGGTGACCGTAGGCTTTGACCAGCTTGGTGAACCGCTTCTCCGCGACCTCAAAGGTGAGTTCAAAGCGGCGGGCCAGCCGTTGGATATCCTGCTTCGTCACCAGAATCCACTCGTAGGTGCAGCAGTAGGCAGGGCAGACCGAGCAGTCGTACCGCAACCGGGGAGAGGCCTTGCGCGAAGGGGGGGCGGAGAGGACGGGCAGCTCTTTCTTCTTCTTCGTGGGCATAGGCGTTATGGGGAAGGAGGGATCGACCGGCCGGACGACTGCAAAAAATCACGCACCTTCTTGAGATCCTCCCAAGCCTCTGGCTTCTTATCAGGACTGCGCAGGAGGTAGGCTGGGTGGTACGTCGGCAGAACCAGGATCTCGCTCAAGGCGGGATATGGGTGAAAGGTGCCGCGCAAGCGGGTGATCCCCACTTTGGAATCGAGGAGGGCCTGGGTAGCGGGATTGCCGAGGGTGACGATCAACTTCGGCTGGATCGCGGCGATCTGGCGACGCAGAAACGGGAGGCACGCCTCGACCTCGTCCCGCTCGGCGGCACGATTGCCGGGCGGACGTGCCTTGACGACATTGGCAATGTAGACCTCTTCGCGCTGGAATCCGATCGCCTCGATCATCCGCGTGAGGAGCTGGCCCGCTCGCCCGACAAAGGGACGTCCCGAAGCGTCCTCATCCGCTCCGGGGCCCTCTCCGACGAACATCAGCCGCGCCTGCGGGTTGCCCTCGCCAAAGACGAGTTGGGTGCGGGTCGACCAGAGCTTGCAGCGCCGACACTCCCCCAGGTCGCGACGAATCTCCTCGAGCGTCTCCGCGCGCTCCGCAGAGCCTCCCCCCTCGACGAGAGGCAGTGGGGGGCTCACCTCCATTCTCTTCACCGGCGTCTCCTCTCTCTGTGGAGCCATTGCCCGCGGCGCAGGCGGATCGAGCGTCACCACGCCGAGTTCCCGAAAGAAGCGGAGATGCTCGGCGGTATCGGCCAGCAGCTCCTCAAACTCCTCCCGCCACCCTTCGCCCGGACCACTCATCGGGACTCCTCCCCGGGTTGCCCCGCGCGGGGCGTCTCGATGGAACGCATCCCGGCAATCTCATCGAGGATGCGATCGGCCATGGCCCGCTTCGACTGGAGCGGAAGGTCCCGCCGCTGGCCATCCCGTCGCAGGAGGGTCGCGACATTGGTCTCCCCATCGAAGCCGGCCCCGGGGATCGTCACATCGTTGGCGATGATCAGGTCGAGCCCCTTGGCCCGCAACTTGGACTCGGCATAGGCGAGGAGGTTCTCCGACTCGGCAGCGAAACCAGCGACGAACCGTCCGGCCCGCCCCGGTGCGGTGGCGACCGCGGCGAGGATATCCTCCGTCGGCTCCAGCTCGAGGGTGAGGCGACCGTCTCCCTGCTTCTTGATCTTGGTCTGCGCCTGGGCCGCCAGCCGAAAATCGGCCACCGCGGCGGCACCGAGATAGATCGTCGTCTTCTCGAGGGCCCCCATCACCGCCTCGTACATCTGACGCGTCGAGCGGGCCTCAACCACTTCCATCCCCTGCGGGCGTGGCAACTGGACAGGGCCAGTGACGAGCGTCACGCGTGCTCCCCGATCGCGGGCCGCTTCGGCCAAGGCATAGCCCATCCGTCCCGAGGATCGATTGGTCAGAAAACGTACCGGGTCGAGATCCTCGACCGTCGGGCCCGCCGTCACCAGCACGTGGGCACCAGCGTAGTCACGAGCCTGCCCGACCTTCCCCGCATCCAGCAAGGCCAGCGCCCGGGAGACAATCTCGGCTGGCTCGGCGAGACGTCCAACCCCCACTTCACCACAAGCCTGATACCCGGATCCCGGCTCGACGATCGAGACCCCGCGCCCACGCAGCCGCGCGAGGTTCTCCTGGGTCGCCGGGTGATACCACATCTCGACGTTCATCGCTGGTGCCACCAGAACCGGATTGGTATTCGAGAGGTAGAGGGTCGAGAGAAAATCATCGGCCAACCCCTGCGCAAACTTCGCGAGGACGTTGGCCGTCGCCGGGGCAACCAGGAGAAGCTGGGCCTCCCGCGCCAAGGCGATGTGCTCGATCACCCCATAGTCGGGGCGCTCGTACATCCCGACCACGACCGGACGCCCCGAGAGCGCCTCAAAGGTCAACGGGCGCACGAACTCGGTCGCGTGCCGGGTCATGACCACCTGAACCGTCGCCCCGGCCTGCTGCAGCCCCCGCAGGATCTCGACCGCCTTGTAGACGCCAATGCACCCGGTCACACCCAGCAGGACGTGGCGGGCCTCCTTGCGCAGTTCGACCGGCATCTCCCCCCTCTACTCTTCTTCCGCATCGAAGATCTCGAACTCGATCTTCCCCTGGTCGACCTCCTCAAGGGCGATGCGGGTCACCTTGGCATTGGGCATGACGACTCGCGGACGAGCGCCCCGGGCAAGCTGTTTGCTTCGTTTAGCCGCGATCAGGATCTTGCGGTACTTGCTATCGATCTTTCCCGTGCTCCAAATATGCTGCGGTGTCTCCTCGGCACTGGTCTCTTTCTTGGCTACCATTCCCATTCACCTCCATCGTTCTCGGCTATCATTCTGTCTGTTGAAACGTTTGTAGAATCTCTTCGGCTTTCGGTGCCCGGCATTCACGCCGCGCCCGGCCCGCCCGGATGATCGCTGCGACCTCGGCGACCGCCTCCGACAACTGGTCATTGACGACCAGGTAGTCGAAGTGGCGATATTGGGCAACTTCATCGACGGCATTGCGCAACCGCAAGCGGAGATCCGGACCCGCCGCGCCGTCCCGTCCTCCCAGGCGGTCGACGAGGATCGCGTAGGACGGGGGCAAAATAAAGACGCTCAGGGCATCGGGATAGGCTTGCCGAATCTGGCGCTCCCCCTGCACGTCGATCGTCAAGATGACATCGTAGCCTGCTCCACGCAACTCTGCGATAGCTCGACGCCCCGTCCCATAATAATTGCCGTGGACCATGGCCCATTCGAGCAGG
>JBMUAP010000355.1:0-4119 GCA_049454155.1 Blastocatellia bacterium | reverse complement strand
ACAAGTTGCGATATCACAAGATTGTCTTGATGAGCGATGCGGATGTGGACGGGAGCCACATCCGGACCCTTCTCCTGACCTTCTTCTACCGCCAGATGCCCCAGTTGCTCGAGCACAAGACTGAGGATGGAGAGGTCCGCAGCTACGTCTACATCGCGCAGCCCCCCCTCTACAAGGTCAAGAAGGGCAAGACCGAGCGGTACATCAAGGATGAGCGGGAGATGAACCGCTTTCTGATGCGGAAGGCGACAGAAGATGTTGCAGTGGTGGTGCGGGCCACGGGAGAGACCATCGAAGGCCGCGAATTGACCGGGCTTTTGGAGAAGCTGGTCGAGCTGAATGGCTACTTGCTGAAACTCGAGCGTCGTCTCAAGGATCGTCGGGCGCTCGATCTGATCTTCGGGGTGCTGGCAGGCGCCGGCGGTCTCCTCCAGAAAGAGGGCCGGAAGCTACACGAGATCTTTGCCAATGCCGACGTGAGCGCCCAGGTCGAGGAGGTTCTGGTCAACGGCGGCGACCAAGCCGAACGTACGTTCGATGAGGAGCACCGGACGCACGGACTCGATCTGCTCCATCCGGAGAGTGGGGCGGTCATCCACTTCGACCGGGAGTTGGCGACTCACGTCGAGTTTCAGCGCGGGATCGAGGTGGCGAAGTCGCTGGTCCTCCTCAGCCGTCCCCCCTTCCTCGTCCGATCCGGAGAGAGGGAGACGGAGGTGGCGAGCCCAGAGGAGCTCCTCGAGCATATCCTGACGGCCGCCAAGAAGGATCTGACGATTCAGCGCTACAAAGGCCTCGGCGAGATGAATCCGGAGCAGCTCTGGGAGACGACCATGGATCCAGAGAAGCGGACCCTCCTCCAGGTGCGGATCGATGATGTCGTCGAGACCGATGAGATCTTTACCGTGCTCATGGGAGATCAGGTCGAACCTCGTCGCCGATTCATTGAAGAGAATGCCCTTGACGTCAAGAACCTGGATATCTGATGTTGGATATTTGATGCTGGAGGGATATGACGGTTGAGGGGATGATACCGCGCTTGGACGATCGGCTGGTCGAGCGACTCCTGCAAGCGGGAGACCGCTTGACGGTGGAGGATCTGGACGGCATCCGCCGGGCGGGAGACTCGATCCTTCCGACCCTCCGCCAGATCGTGCGCGACGAGGACGCTTGGTACGAAGGCCAGGGAGATCGCTATTGGCTGGTCTTTCACGCAGTGACCCTGCTCAGTCTGAGTCGGAATCCGCAGGTTCTCGCCGATCTGATCGACGGGATTCTTCCCTCTTATTTTGCCGAGTATGACTGGCTTCAGGGCCACTGGCCGAGCCTTCTCGCCCAGATGGGGCCAGCGGCAGTCGAGCCCCTCACCGAATGGATTGGCGGATTGCGTGGCGCCTGGGTCGACAGCCCGGACTTCAGCGAGGCGCGTGTCGAGGCGGCGACGGCCCTTGCGTTGATCGCCCACGAGGATCCTTCTCAGCGGGCTCAGCGGGCTCAGCGGGCCGCGATCCTCCGTTTCTTCCAGTCTTGCCTGAGCGATGAAGGGGAGACAGACCTCGGGTTTCTCAGTGCGATCGTTCCACCGCTGCTCTATCTCGATTGGTCGGCGAGCCTCCCCGTCGTCGAAAAGGCCTATCGGGCACACCGGATTCTGCCCGCGCGGGTCGGTTCCTGGAAGGAGATTGGCGACTACCGCGACCCGCAAGCCAAAGCCGACTTCTTCCGTCGTGACCTGCTCTGGTTCTACCGTCCAAGGGAGATTGCCCGGCGCCAAGCCCTCTGGAAGCGGCCTGATCTTCACGCGCGACTGGAGGCTCTTCAGGAACAAGGAGATCCCCGCATCGGATCGGCGCCCGTTCCACCTCCGCTCGCTCATTTCTATCGTCTGCCTGCCGATGCTTCGTCCGCTTCTCCGGCTTCTCACCCGGAGAAGCCGGGGCGAAATGATCCGTGCCCCTGCCAATCGGGCAAAAAGTACAAGAAGTGTTGTGGACAGGTCCAGTCTTGAGGTCCAATTCCCGTGCTCCTTCTCGTTGCCCATTTTTGCAGATTGACAGCGAAGGGGAAGGTCCGTAATATCGATCAATTTGACGCTGCTTCGAGATTGTTCCTGCCCACTTGGCGCCCCCGTCCTGACAGATCCGTTCGGGGAGGTGCCAGCCGGACTTGCGAAGAGAAGCGGCAACAGCTCTCGGCGATGCTGGTAAGAAGTAATCAATCGATGAGCCAGCACGGCTGGTCGAGGGGCGGAAGTGGAGGGGCATGCAGGACGCGATTCTGACGTTAGAGTTTGATCAGCTCAAGGCCATGCTCGACGAACGGGTCCGGACGCCGCTGGGGAGAGGGTTGGTTGAGGGGATCGGGCCGCTCGGGGATGCCGCTTTGATCGTCCAACGGTTGCGCGAGACCTCCGAGGGGGTCGCCTACCTGCAGCAGGGGACAGCGCTCGATCTGCACGACCTGCCTGACCCGGAACCATCGCTGGCGAAGCTGCGGATCGCGGATATTGCGCTCGATCCGCTGGAAATTCTCAACCTGCTCCGCTTGATCTCGATCGCGAGCGGACTGCGCGAGACTTTTCGGGAGGAAGAGGCGCGCCTGCCGCTCATCTGTCAGATGACCGCGCCGCTGCCGAACCTCCGGCCGCTCTACCAACGGATGCGGGGGCGGATCTCCCCTGCGGGAGAGGTGGAGGACTTTGCCAGTCCGGGATTGCGGGAGGTGCGGTATCAGTTGGGGCGCCTCCGTGGGCAGATTCAGAAGTCGCTCGAGTCGATCCTCAAACGGGCGGACGAGGCCCACGCGCTGCGGGATGAGTTCATCACCATCCGCAACGACCGCTATGTCATCCCGGTCCGCAACGACAATCGGGGGGCAGTGGCCGGTGTGGTTCATGGGATGTCCTCGTCGGGCCAGACGGCCTTTGTCGAACCGCTCGAGACGATTGAACAGAACAACGAGTTGGTCCGGTTGCGCGAGTTGGAGCAGGCCGAGGTTGCCAAAGTCCTCTTCCAGATGACGGAGGAGCTGCGTGCCGAGCGCGAGTCCCTGACACAGATGGCGACGGTAATTGGGGAGATCGACCTCCTCTCGGCAAGGGCGCGGTTGGCGATCGACCAACGGGCGATTGAGCCGCGCGTCAACACCCACGGGCGGCTGCTCCTGCGCGACGCGCGCCATCCGCTTCTCGAGGCGAATCTGCGTCAGGCAGGCGCGTCGATCGTCCCGATCAGCTTCGACATGGACGCGGAACGCCGCGTCATGGTGGTCAGTGGTCCGAATGCGGGTGGGAAGACGGTGGTGCTCAAGACCGTGGGGCTTCTCGTCCTGATGGCTCAAGCAGGGCTTCACGTGCCCGCGCTCGACGCCGACCTGCCGGTCTTCGATCAAGTCCTCACCGATATTGGGGATCAGCAGTCGATTGCCGCCAACCTCTCGACCTTTACGGCCCACATCGCCAATATCCGGGAGATGAGTGATCGGCTGGCCCCGCCCGCCCTGGTTCTGCTCGACGAGGTGGGAACGGGAACTGACCCGGAGGAGGGCTCGGCCCTCGCCGTCGCCATGGTCGACTACTTTCGCCAGCATGGTGCCCATGTCGTCGTCACGACGCACTACAGTGGACTGAAGGTCTATGCGACGACCACGCCAGGGGTCATCAATGCCTCTGTCGAATTTGACGAACGTACGCTCAAACCGACCTATCGGCTCTTGACCGGATTGGCGGGAGCGTCCTCTGGGATCGAGATTGCCAGACGGTTTGGTCTTCCTGCGGAGATGACTGAAGCCGCGGCGCGTCGTGTCTTGACCGCCAGTGCCGAGGCTGGCGACTACCTCCGCCGGCTCAAGGAGCAGTATGACGCGCAGCAGCAGGGACTGGCTGCGCTCGAAGAGGAGCGGGCCGCCGTCGCGGAAAAATTTGCTCGACTCGAACTGGAGTTTCTCGAGCGGGATCGGGCACGCGAAGCTGCCTTTCGCGATTCGATGAAACAGCAGGTTGCCGATTTTGTGGCGCGGGCGGAGCGATTTGCCGCGACGATCGAGGATGCTGCCAACGAGCGTCGGACGAGGCGGGAGATCGAGCGACGGACCGTCGAGTTGAAGGCGGAGGCGGCGACG
>JBMUAP010000354.1:0-4120 GCA_049454155.1 Blastocatellia bacterium | reverse complement strand
GGCATCCACCCGATCGGGGTCTCCCGCCCGACGGCCCGCCCGTGGACTCGGTCGACGATCCACTTCAGGACCCGCATATTTTCACTGAAGCCGGGCCAGATGAAGTTCCCTTCGGCATCCTTGCGGAACCAGTTGACGTGGAAGATTCGCGGGGTCTCCGTTAGCGTCCGCTGCATCCGGATCCAGTGACGGAAATAGTCTCCCATGTGATACCCGCAGAAGGGCAGCATCGCCATCGGATCCCGCCGTACTTTCCCAACCGTGTTCCCCGCAGCGGCGGCCGTCATCTCGGACCCGATCGTTGCGCCGGTGTAGACGCCCGTGCTCCAGTTGAAGGCTTGGTAGACGAGCGGGATCGTTCGCGCTCGTCGCCCCCCGAAGAGGATCCCGCTGATCGGGACACCTTCCGGATTCTCCCAATCCGGGTCGATCGTTGGGCATTGGCTCGCCGGAGCGGTGAAGCGGGCATTGGGATGGGCCGCTTTCGCCCCTGTCTGCCGCGCGATCTCGGGCGTCCAGCGGTTCCCCTGCCAGTCGAGACACTCGGCCGGGGGCTCGTCGGTCATCCCTTCCCACCAGACTCCGCCCTCGGGCGTCAAGGCGACGTTGGTGAAGATTGTGTTGCGGGAGAGCGCCGCCATTGCGTTGGGATTGGTCTTGGCGGAGGTGCCCGGTGCCACCCCGAAGAAGCCCGCCTCCGGGTTGATCGCCCGCAGCCGCCCGTGCTTGTCCGGCTTGATCCAGGCGATATCGTCTCCAACGGTCCAGACCTTCCACCCCTCAAACCCTTGCGGCGGGATCAACATCGCAAAGTTGGTCTTGCCGCAGGCACTCGGAAAGGCTGCCGTCAAATAGGTCTTCTCGCCTTGTGGACTCTCGACCCCGAGGATGAGCATGTGCTCGGCCATCCAGCCTTCGTCCCGCGCGATATTCGACGCAATCCGCAGGGCGAAGCATTTTTTGCCGAGGAGCGCGTTCCCTCCGTACCCCGACCCATAGGACCAGATCTCCCGCGTCTCCGGAAAATGGACAATGTACTTCTCCTGCTGGCACGGCCAGGGGACATCGGCTTGACCGGGGGCCAGTGGCACCCCGACGGTGTGCATGCAGGGGACGACCCGCTTCTCGTCGCGATCGATCAGCTCGAAGACGGCCTTCCCGATGCGCGCCATGATCCGCATGTTGACGACGACATAAGGGGAGTCGGTCAACTGTACTCCGATCTGCGAAAGCGGCGAGCCGACCGGACCCATGCTGAACGGCAAGACATACATCGTTCGTCCGCGCATCACCCCACTGAAGAGGCTCTTCAACTTGCGCCGCATCTGGTAGGGATCCTCCCAGTTGTTGGTCGGTCCCGCGGCTTCCTTCGACAGCGAACAGATGTAGGTTCGATCCTCGACCCGGGCGACATCGCTCGGATCCGACCGGCTGTAGTAACAGCCTGGCCACAGCTCCTCGTTCAGCTTGGTGAAGGTCCCGTTCCGCACCAGCAACTGACACAGGTCGTCATACTCCTCCGCGGAGCCGTCGACCCAGTGGATCGCCGCCGGTTGCGTCAACTTGGCCATCTTCTCCACCCAGCGCAGCAGATGGGTGTTGGTGCTCAGCGGCTGCCCAGTATTGCGCGACTGCTTGGTTGACGTGGCAGGATCTCCTCCCTCCACTCCGTTCATTCCTCTCTCCATGCCTCACTCTCCTTCCGATGCTGGTTCTTTCTGGATCCTTTTGGTCCAAGTCATTCATCATTGCCATTCTTGGCGAGACCCGGGCTATGGTACCGACCCTCCGCCCCGAACTTCAAGACACGCCGAGCTTTGATGCCGAATCGGATGGCCACTTGGTTTTTCCAGACGACCAAGGAGCCGTCAAGGTCGAGTGTCTCTCCTGCCCTATCTTGACAAGTGGCTGGGGCGATCCGTAGATTGAGAGGGTCATGGAAAAGAGAGATCGTTCTCCTCACCACGCACGATGCCTTGTCGCCTGCCGTATTTTTGATACGCACTGATGCCAGCTCTCTTTTCCGTCGGTGATGGGCAGATCGGGATAGGCAATTGTTTCAGAGAGTACCCTGGCCGACTCTCTTCTTCAGAAGGGATCAGATCGAGATGAAGGCGGTTCTACTCGCGGGAGGGTTGGGGACGCGCATTTCCGAGGAGACCCACCTCAAGCCCAAGCCGATGATCGAGATTGGGGGCCGGCCGCTCCTCTGGCACATTCTCAAGATCTATTCCCGCCACGGGGTCAACGACTTCATCATCTGTTGCGGATACAAGGGGTATACGATCAAGGAGTACTTCGCCAACTATTTTCTGCATATGTCGGATGTGACGTTCGATATGTCCACCAACCAGATGGAGGTCCACCAGCGGAAGGCGGAGCCCTGGCGGGTCACGCTGATCGATACCGGGGAACAGACCCAGACGGGAGGTCGCCTCAAGCGAGCGGCCCCGTACCTCGTCGACGAACCGGCCTTCTGCTTCACCTACGGAGATGGGCTGAGTGACGTCGATATTGGATCCTTGATCGCGTTCCACGAGGCCCACGGAAGGTGGGCGACCGTCACCGCCGTCACGCCCCCCGGACGATATGGCGCCATCGAACAGGACGGGCCAACCGTCACCGCCTTTCTCGAAAAGCCCCGTGGGGATGGCGGGCTGATCAATGGTGGGTTCTTTGTCCTCTCCCCCCATTGTCTCGATCTGATCGAAGGGGATGAGACCTCATGGGAGGGGAGTACGATGCCGAAGCTCGCGGCAGAGCGTCAGTTGATGGCCTTCGAGTACAAGGGGTTCTGGCAGGCCATGGATACCCTCCGCGAAAAGAACTACCTCGAACAACTCTGGGCCTCTGGGCAGGCCCCTTGGAAGACGTGGGAGTGACCGTGCAACAGCCGCCAAGCGATTTTTGGAGAGGAAAACGGGTCCTGGTGACGGGCCATACCGGCTTCAAGGGGGGCTGGCTGACCCTCTGGCTGGCCCAGCTCGGGGCAGAGGTGAGCGGAGTCGCCCTCGCTCCGAAGGCGCAGCCCAATCTCTTCGAGGCGGTCGGACTCGCGCGGTACTGCCAGCATGCCGTCGTGGACATCCTCGATCGTCAGGCTCTCTGGGAGTCGGTCTGTCAGGCCCGTCCGGAGATCGTCTTCCATCTCGCCGCCCAACCCCTGGTGAGAGAGTCCTACCAACACCCCGTCGAGACCTATGCCACCAATGTCATGGGGACAGTTCACCTTCTCGAAGCCGCCCGGCAAGTCGGTACCGTCAGAGCGATCGTCAATGTGACAACGGATAAATGTTATGAGAACCGCGAGTGGGTCTGGGGCTATCGCGAAGACGAGCCGATGGGAGGCTACGATCCCTACAGCAGCAGCAAAGGCTGCTCCGAGCTGGTGACCAGCGCCTACCGTCGGTCCTTCATGCGGGAGGCAGGAATTGCGCTGGCATCGGCACGGGCCGGCAATGTCATTGGAGGCGGCGACTGGGCACCCGATCGGCTCATTCCCGATCTCTTGCGGGCGATCGCCAAGGGCGAGCCGGCCCTGATCCGCTACCCTCTGGCGATTCGTCCCTGGCAGCACGTCCTCGAACCCTTGTCCGGCTATTTGACACTGGCACGGCGCCTCTACGAAGACGGGCAGGCTTTTGCGGAGGCTTGGAATTTCAGTCCGTCGGAGGAGGACGCGCGCCCCGTCCACTGGATCGCCGACTACTTGACCCAGGCCTGGGGGGAAAGAGCCGGCTGGATTCAGGACGGTGGCGCGCACCCCCACGAGGCCACCTACCTCAAGTTGGACAGTTCGAAGGCCCGTGCTCGCTTGGGATGGCGCCCCCGTTGGTCGCTTCCTGTCGCGCTCGACCGGATTGTCGCTTGGCAACGAGCTTACCTGGACGGGGCTGACCTGGTCACGACTTGCCTGGCCCAAATGGAGGACTACTCTGCAGGTCAAGCCGAGGCTGGGCCGGCAAATGTTCGCAGTTGAAAGCCCCTTCTTGTCCAGATTGAGATTCTCCCGCTTTCGTGGGCACTGTTTCTCTATGCGGCTACACCGCTTGGAGACGATACCTCTCGTCGAACTCGACTGGAGACGGGGCGTTCCCGCCTGAACGACTTCGATGCGTCT
>JBMUAP010000353.1:0-4125 GCA_049454155.1 Blastocatellia bacterium | reverse complement strand
GCGTGCGATGGCGACCTCCTCCTCCCGGGCCCCCTTCGTCAGTCGTTCCCAGCGGATGCGGTGCTGATCGACCCGAGCTTCTGCCTGTTTGAGGAGAGTGGTCAGTTCGTCCGTCTCGAAGCGAACGATTGGTGCCCCGGCCTCGACCCAGTCTCCCTCTCTGACCAAGACTTGCGCGACCCGCCCCCCCGCTTTCGAGCCGATTCGGATCTCTTGCGCCTCGACCGTTCCCGAGAGACGCAGCCGATCCCCCGTGCTCTCACCTGGACGACAAGCCGTCAGGAATGGGAGGCTCAGCCAGACGATCAGGCTACCAATCATTACACAATCGTGATACCAGCACCTCCCCAACGGTCTCGTCATCATGTGGGTTCCTTCTCCCGGTCCTTCCTGCTTGTTCAGCGAAATGCCCACAGGCACTCTTCCGCTTCGACGAAAGTTGAAATTCCGTTCTCTGGTGGAATAACACGCGCGCCGATGGCAATCAAGGTCTCATTCCCCTTCCCATTCATGGCGGCTCGGGACTGGACCTCCTGTCCCAGAGTGGCTATCATCTCGCCACTCTGCCGTGACTGTCTTCAGACTCTCTCGGGGAGGAGTGAAGGAACGAAAGACTGGTTGGCCGAGAGGAGGCGTCATGACGAGAAGAGGCTTCGATACCCGCAACGTTTGGGCCGGAGGGCTCTTGCTGATATCGCTCTTGATGTTACTGGTGGAGCGGGAAGCACGAGGGCAGGCGCAAGCCCAACCTCCCTCCACACGATTATTGATTCGTGGCGGGCTGCTAGTTGATGGCTCCGGGGAGCCGGGCCGTGTCGCCGACCTGCGGATCGTCGGGGATCAGATTGTCGAGGTAGCGCCGCGACTGCGTCCACGCCCCGGGGAGTCTATCGTTGTGGCGAAGGGCCTTGTCGTTGCCCCAGGCTTCATCGACATTCATAACCACTCCGAGCGGGGGCTGGCTGAGGACCCCACCGCGCGCTCCCAGATCCTGCAGGGGATCACCACACTCGCCGTTGGCCCCGATGGCAATTCCCCTTGGCCGGTGGCCCAATACCTCTCCTGGGCGCAAGAGAAGAGGCTCGCTCCCAACCTTCTGGCATTTGTTGGCCATGCCACCGTCAGAAGAGAAGTGATGGGGGATGATTTCCGCCGCCCCGCGACCCCTCAAGAGATCGCACGGATGGCACAACTGGTCGAGCAGGCGATGCGGGAGGGAGCCGTCGGGCTCTCCTCCGGACTGGAGTATGACACGGGAAACCCTGCGACGACCGAAGAGGTGATCACCCTTGCCCGCGCTGCCGCCCGCTTCCGGGGAATCTACATGAGCCACGTCCGGGATGAAGCCGATGCCGTCATGGACGCTTTTCGCGAAGCCCTACGAATCGGGCGCGAGGCCGCTCTGCCCGTCCAGATCTCCCACATCAAGCTTGGCACAGTGGGCGTCTGGGGAAAGGCAGGCGAGGCCGCCGCTCTGATCGAGGAGGCCCGCCGCGACGGATTGGATGTCACCGCCGACTGTTACCCCTATGACGCCTGGGCTTCGACCATCACGGTGCTGGTTCCGTCGCGTCGCCACGAGGACCCTGTCGCGGTTCGTCGCGGCCTGGATGATGTCGGAGGGCCCGGCAATGTCCTCATCACCAACTGCCGTGCCCACCCCGACTATGAGGGCAAGACCCTCGAGGCGGTTGGAACACTGCGCGGAACAGACGCCGTCGAGGCCTACATCGCGATCGTTCGCGATGGTGGTGCCGGTGTCGTCTGCCGCTCGATGACCGAGGCCGATATCCGAACCTTCATGACTCAACCTTGGGTCATGGTCTCCAGCGATGGAGGAATCGGGATGCGGCATCCCCGCGGAGCCGGAACCTTTCCCCGCGTCCTCAGTCGTTTCGTCCGGGAAGGGAGATGGATGTCCCTCGAAACGGCCATCCACAAGATGACAGAACTGCCGGCTGCGCGGCTCTCATTGCACGATCGGGGGAGTTTGCGGAAGGGGATGAAGGCTGATGTCGTGGTCTTTGATCCAGAGAAGATCCTTGATCGATCGACGATGCTCGAACCGACGCAAGATCCCGTCGGCATCGTTCACGTCTTCGTCAATGGCCGGGGCGTGGTGCGCGACGGACAGGTCACCGGAGAACGTCCCGGAGTTGTCCATCGCCACACCACACCGCGCCGTTGAGCATCAATTGACTTTGCTTGTCACCAGGGACTTGAGGTAGAGCCGGTTGAGACGGGCAATGTTGTCGAGGGAGATCCCCTTCGGACAGGCCGCCTCGCACGATCCTGTATTGGTGCAGTTGCCAAAGCCCTCCTCGTCCATCCGGGCGACCATATCGAGGACGCGCCGCTTCTCCTCGACCTTGCCCTGTGGCAGCAGGCTGAGGTGGGAGACCTTAGCGGAGACGAAGAGCATCGCCGAACTGTTCTTGCAAGCCGCTACACAAGCACCGCAGCCGATGCACGTCGCTGCATCAAAGGCCTTGTCGGCGTCGGCTTTCGGAATCGGGATGGCGTTTCCGTCTGGGGCCCCGCCGGTCGAGACGGAGATGTAGCCCCCTGCCTGAATGATCCGGTCAAAAGCGCTCCGATCGACGACCAAGTCGCGCAAGACAGGGAATGCCGAGGCCCGCCATGGCTCGATGGTGATCGTGTCTCCGTCACGGAATGATCGCATGTGAAGCTGGCAGGTGGTCGTCTGCAGCGGACCGTGCGGGGTCCCGTTGATGACCAGCGAGCACATTCCACAGATCCCCTCCCGGCAATCGTGGTCGAAGGCGATCTGCTCCTCTCCCCGCTTGATCAGCACGTCATTGACGACGTCGAGCATCTCCAGGAAAGACATGTCCGGGCTGATCTCACTCGCCTGATAGGTGACAAACTGCCCCGGGGTTGCGGTGTTCTTCTGACGCCAGACACGCAGTGTCAGATTCATGGTTTCTTCCCTCCTCACACGGGATGATCATCCCGGTCTGACCCGTTCTCGGGTCCCTCTACTTGTAACTCCGCTGCGACATCTTGACCTCTTCGTACTTGAGGGCCTCCTGGTGCAGTACCGGGTAGGCATCGACCCCCTTGTACTCCCAGGCGGAGACGTAGCTGTACTCGGCGTCATTGCGGAGGGCCTCTCCATCCTCTGTCTGGTACTCCTCGCGGAAGTGACCGCCGCAGGACTCCTCCCGCTGGAGGGCGTCGTAAGCCAGCAGTTCTCCAAACTCGAGGAAGTCGGCGACGCGCCCCGCATGCTCCAGCGCCTGATTGAGCTCGCCGGCACTGCCCAGCACATTGACGTTCTCCCAGAACTCTTGTCGCAGTTCAGGAATCCGGCGAAGCGTCTGTTGGAGGCTTTCGCGGGTGCGGGCCATACCGACGTCATCCCACATCAGCTTGCCCAGTTCACGGTGAAACTCACTGACGGTCTTCTTGCCACGGATCGAGAGCAGACGGTCGATCCGCCCGGTGACCTCCTCGATCGATTTCCGGAACTCCGGGTGGTCGGCGGAGTAATGACCATTGGTGCTCGAGGCGAAGTAGCCGCCGATCGTTTGTGGGAGGACGAAGTAGCCGTCAGCAAGACCCTGCATCAAGGCGCTCGCTCCGAGCCGATTGGCACCGTGATCGGAGAAGTTGGCCTCTCCGATCACGAAGAGCCCGGGGATGTTGCTCATCAACTCGTAGTCGACCCACAACCCACCCATCGTGTAGTGGATGGCCGGGTACATCCGCATCGGCCGCTGATAGGCATTCTCTCCGGTGATCTGCTGGTACATGTCGAAGAGATTGCCGTAGCGCTCCCGGATCTTGTTCTCTCCAAGTCGGCGGATCGAGTCCGCGAAGTCGAGGTAGACACCACGACCCCCAGGGCCGACGCCACGGCCCTCGTCACAGACCTGCTTGGCAGCACGGGAGGCGATATCGCGCGGGGCGAGATTCCCGTAACTCGGATACTTCCGCTCAAGGTAGTAGTCGCGGTCGCTCTCGGCGATCGAACTGGGGTCCTTCGTGCAGTCTTCCCCACGCTTGGGAACCCAGACCCGACCGTCGTTGCGCAGCGACTCCGACATGAGCGTCAACTTTGACTGGTGGTCGCCCGTCACCGGGATACAAGTTGGGTGGATT